>CAZNQG010000205.1:0-2515 GCA_964575235.1 uncultured Bacteroides sp. | reverse complement strand
TCAATGGCCGACTTGATCTCCTGGGGAAGATTGATGGAACGGATAAGCAGTGCCCTCATATCGATGTTATTTGCCTCCAGGATAAGTCCGGTCTCATCAATGATTGCTTTTTCCACCTCGGACCGCTTGGTGGAATAGATCTCCTCGGCGGTATACCTCCCCATGACGTTCCGTACCGAAGACCTAACCTCCGGGATAACCAGGGTATTGATGAACTCCTTGCCGAATATTTCGTGTAGGTAACCGATCCGGTTGTATATGGGATTGAAGCGGACCGTCACGTCCACGTTCACCGAAAGGCCGTTCTTGTCCAGCACGTCCATGGTTTCTTCCCGCTGCTGTTCCCGTACAATGTAACGGAACATCCGGTTCCAGGGAGCTATCATATGCAGGCCGGTTCCCCTTATGTTTTCCTTGTCCAAAACCCCGGTTATGGTACGGAAAACCACCGCCCTTTCCCCCGGCTTGATGACAAAGAACATCCTGCTGCTGAATATGAGAACGAGAACGATGACGATCAGTCCGGCGATTAATATAACCTGTCTTTTTTTCATGATGGATTTTTTTGGTTTCAACAATCGATTGTGTAAAAATATAGTATTTTGAGCGCACAGGCTTGAAATAAAGATGTTTTTTTGGGTATGCGATTCCAGGAATCGGAACTGATATTGAATCCGGACGGCAGCATTTTCCACCTCGGGCTTCTTCCGGGACAGATTGCCGAAACAATCATACTGGTAGGGGATCCGAACCGGGTTCGTTTGGTTTCCGGTTTCTTCGATACCGTCGAGCTGGAATTTTCCAATCGCGAGTTTGTAACCCATACGGGCAGTTACAGGGGCAGCCGGCTGACGGTCCTGTCCACCGGCATTGGCACGGACAACATCGATATTGTCTTGAACGAACTGGATGCCCTGGTGAACATTGACTTTGAGAAACGTATGCTCCGGCCCGTGAAAAAGACCCTGAAACTGGTAAGGATCGGTACCACAGGGGGAATCCAGGAAGATATCCCGCTGGACAGCATCATCCTGAGCCGTTATGCCCTGGGATTTGACGGGGTACTGAACTTTTACGCCGGGCGGGACCGCGTTTCGGATCCGGACATGGAAAGCGCATTCCGCAAACATACGGGCTGGAATCCCATTCTTCCCGATCCCAGCTTTGTCCGATCCTCCGATGAACTCTTCGGCCTTTTCCCCGGAGAACTTCATTCCGGGATTACCGTCTCCGCACCGGGTTTTTACGGTCCCCAGGGAAGGAGCCTGCGATTGGAAACGACGGACCCGGAAATGAACAGGAAACTGGAAAATTTCCGGTACGGGGACCTGAGGATCCTGAACTATGAAATGGAAAGCTCAGCCCTTTTCGGACTGGCCCGCCTCCTGGGACACCGGGCCGTGACCCTTTGCACCATGATCGCCAACCGGGCCAGGCAGGAGTTTACAACAGACTACAAGGCCAGTGTCCATAATTTAATTAAATTCACCCTCGATCGTATCTGCTGAACACCCATATGCCAATGACCCGGGAAGAAATACAGGCTCTGATACAGCTTCTGGATGATCCCAGCCAGGAGGTTAACCAGGCGGTTACCCGGAACCTGCTGGACCAGGGAACCGATATCCTGCCCGACCTGGAAGCCGCATGGGAGGGCTCCATGAATGCCCAATACCAGGAACGGATCATCAACCTGATCCAGGAGATCCAGGTGAACAGCACCCATGAAATGCTGAAGGAGTGGATCCGGTCCGGGGCGGGAAACCTGTTGAAGGGCGTATACCTGATAGCACGCTATCAATACCCCGAGCTGAATTATGAAGACCTGGAGAAGCCCCTGGAAAAGATAAGCAGGGACGTCTGGCTGGAACTGAACAACAATCTTACCGCGCTTGAAAAGGTAAGGATCCTGAATCACATCCTTTTCGAGGTGAACGGCTTTGGAAGGAATACAAAGAATTTCTACAGTCCACAGAATTCCTTCCTCAACCAGGTTCTGGAGACCCGCAAGGGTAACCCGATCTCCCTGGCCGTGATCTATTCCATCGTAGCCCAAAGGCTTAACCTGCCCATCTCAGGGGTGAACCTGCCGAAGAATTTCATACTGGCCTACCGGGATGAAATGGTAAGCGGAGATGGTTTCGATGATGTGAGCGAGCACATTCTCTTCTACATCAATCCCTACAATAAGGGATCCGTCCTCGGCCGCCGGGAAATCGATTATTTCCTCAAGCAACAGGGCATCGAGCCCCTGCCTTCCCATTACCGTCCCTGCAGCAATCTGGACGTCATCATTCGAATCCTCCACAACCTGATCAATGCCTGTCATAAGTCGGCTTACCGGGAAAAGGCAGAATTGTTCGAAGGTGTGCTCAGGATGGTAAACCAGAGCGCTTAGGGTCCTGCGTGGGACCGGCCCGATCCGTCGAGATTCATCAAACCCCGTAGAATTCCCTGTACCAGTCCACAAATTTCCGGCCCCCTTCCTCTACCGCGGTCCCCCGCGAGTAGCCCA
>CAZNQG010000204.1:0-2530 GCA_964575235.1 uncultured Bacteroides sp. | reverse complement strand
CTCCGACCACGGCCCTGACCTGGGGCTCCACGAAACCGGAGAGCTGCAGGCTGGGAATGCCTTCCGCCAGGCTGACGCCCTCGGTGTAGGGGTTGGACCAGTTCACGGTAAGGTTCCATGTAAAACTCGATTTCTTCACTACGGTTGCATTCACAACAATCTCCAGTCCCCTGGTCTTCATGGTCCCGGCATTCATGTAACGGTAGCCGAAGCCGGTGCTCCTGGGAATGGGCACCGAAAGCAGCAGGTCCTCGTTCTTCGAATTGAAATACCCGATGTCCAGGTTCAGCCTGCCCGTGAAGAAACGAAGGTCTGTCCCGACCTCCCATGTTTTCATATTCTCCGGTGTCATGGTCTGGTTTCCGATCACGTCCCCCAGTGTAAAGGAGTTCACCCCCAGGAAGGGGAAAGAGATCCCGGCGGTCCACCCGTCCCCCGGAAAGGGCTGGTAATAATAGTTTTGCGTGGCATACAGGGATGCATCGTTGGCGATCTGCGCAAAGGAGCCCCTCAATTTGCCGAAGGACAGGATGGTATTGTCCTGAAGGGCAGGGAGCCTGGTGAAGACGAATCCCAGGCTGACCGAGGGGTAGAAAAAGGAATTGTTATCCTCCGGAAGGGTGGTGGACCATTCGTAGCGTCCCGTGGCATCGAAGTACAGCATGCTGTTATAGTCAAATCCAAGGTTCGCGTAAACGGCGGCTGTGCGTTTCTTGAGATTGCTCTCGTACCCGCGTGCATCGGCCGTGTTGGCCATGTTGTAGAAATCCAGGGTCTCCAGCCCGAATGCAGCTGCGGTGGTGGATTTCCACATGGTCTGGAACATATTGTGTCCCAGGGTGAACCTCAGGTAGGATGTCCCCGTAACGGCCTTGTTGATGCTCATGATCAGGTCGGAGTTGATGTCCGAGTTCGACTGGCTGGTCCTCCCGTTATAGCCGTCGGGATATTCGTTCGATCCCTTTTCATAATAATCGTGTATGTCCTTGTACCAGTTATCGAGGCCGAGGCGGTAACTGAAACTCAGCCAGTCCGTTGCTTTCCAGTTCAGGTTGATGTTGCCAAGGATCCTGTTTACAACGTCCCTGTACTTGATGTTGTTGATGACCCAGTATGGATTGTCATACCCGGTCCCGCCCATGTAGGAACGCTGGCTGCCGTCCGGGAGCTGGTACTTGAAGCTGTTGTCGAAATTGGGGGGTGTGCGCATCAGGCCCAGCATGATGCCCGAAAGGTTCGAGCCCTTCTGGACCCGGTCTCCCTTGGAATTTATGTAGTTCACGGTAGCGCCCACGGTCAGGTTCCTGATGATATCCTTGGAACCGGAGAACTTGACGGTGGTCTTACCGAAGGCATTCCCGGGGACGACCCCTTCGTCCTTGCTGTTGCTGAACGAGATGTAAAAGGTGCTTGCTTCATCCCCTCCGGAAATATCCAGATGGTTCTTGAATGAAATGGCTGTCTGGAAAAAGTCGTACTGGTCATAGGCAATGGCGGGTGCGTTCGGGTCGGCCAGCGGGTGGTCAACGGGGACCAGCCTCCCGTTCGGGTCCCAGTTCTCTATCCACTCGTCCATGGGGGTCTGTCCCGCTTCCGCCCATTCGTTCGCCGGTACGAAGCTGGGGTCCGTGGTATACCTCAGGTCCCGAAGCAGGGGTCCCCAGCTCACCGCGTTGAAGAGCTGGTCGTCCGGATGCTGGATGGCCAGCCTGCCGTTCAGTCCCATGTAAAGTTCAGACCCCTGGGCATAGCTCTTCTGAAGGGGTGGAAGCTGGGTCACCTGTTCGATCCGCACCGAGGAATTCAGGTTCACGTTCATGGTACTGCTGCCCGACTGCTGGCCCTGCTTGGTAGTGATGATGATGGCTCCGTTCGCAGCCCTCAGCCCGTACAGGGCAGTGGCGGCACCTCCCTTCAGGACGCTCAGGGATTCGATATCGTCCGGGTTCAGGTCGATGGCACGGTTCGATTCGGAAACGCCGCCCACGCTGTTACCCGTATTCCCGCTGTTGTCGATGGGAACCCCGTCCACAACGAACAGGGGCTGGTTGTTCCGGGTTAGCGAAGCCGCCCCGCGGATCTCGATGAAGGTCGAGGCACCGGCCTCACCGCTGGCCCGGTTCAGGTACACGCCGGCCACTTTCCCGCTCAGGGCGTCCAGGACACTGGTCCGGGCGGCGTTCTGGATCTCTTCGGACTCCACCTCCTGAACCGAGTAACCCAGGGCCTTGGTCTCCCTCTTGATGCCGATGGCGGTGACGACCACTTCCTCGATGCCCACGATATCGGGATCGAGGACCACTTCAATGACGGTCCTCCCCTCGATGAGGTGCTCCTGGGGGATCATTCCCACGTAGCTGAAGACCAGGGTGGTGGCATCTTCCGGCACGGCCAGGGTGTAATCCCCGTCCAGGTTCGTGACCGTACCGATGGTGGTCCCCTTTACGACGATGGAGGCCCCGATCAGTCCAAGCCCTGTCTCTAATACACAACTCCGAGCCCACGAGACGCTCATGAAACGCCTAAGCCG
>CAZNQG010000203.1:0-2533 GCA_964575235.1 uncultured Bacteroides sp. | reverse complement strand
GATTTCCTCAGCGGGATAGACCTGGCTGCACTGGGAATCGTAACGTCTGCCGAACTCAACGAATACCTTCTCGGGCATGCAGGGGATCAGGGACTGCCGGCCGGGGAGTTGAACCGCATCCTCGCCATCACGCCAATAGACGAGAAGGCCTCCACGGAAATGCTGAAAAAGGATCTTGCGGAGGTTTCCAGGGGAGAGCTCCATGGAGTGCTTCTGGAGCTGGACCTGGAAGCGGAGGGAATTGACAGCGAGGAAGAGCTTATTTTCTGGCTCAGGGATCATGTGGATGAATACAACTACACCCGTCAGGATGTCAACGACCTGATCCTCAAAAACATGCAATCGGAATACCTGAACAGTTACAGGGACCAGCTGCTGCGCATCTCCACCAACGAATCCCTGAACGCTGCGCTGCAAGAGGCAGACCTGACCGAGTTCAGCACCCTCCAGGAACTGTACGAGCATCTCCTTTCAAAAGCGGATACCGGAGGGTACACCGCAGAGGAGGTCAACCGCCTGTTTGCACAGCTCGCCCAGCGGGAAGAATTGAACGAACTGATCGTAGACCTTGAGGAAATCGCCTCGGGAAACCTGCTCAAGGCGCTCCAGGAGGTGGACCCTGACAGTGAGGGCCTGGAAAGCCCGGTGGAATTGATCTTCTATCTTATGGATGAAGCCGAGAATTACGATTATTCCAGGGAAGATGCCGTGATCCTGTTGCTGGATTACCTGGAAACCGATGACCTGAAGGAAATCATCAAACTGCTGATCGGCGCCTCCACCGGCGACCTGCTGAACCTGCTGCTGAACCTGGATACCCAGCAGCCTAACATTTACGATCTGGATGATCTTTATGGTTACCTGATCGAACAGGCCAGATACCACGACTTTTCCGAGGACGATGTGATCATGCTATTCCTGAACCTGCTCAAAATCATGGAGCACGAGCCCATCGTCGAGGAGATTGCGATAACCCCCTATTCCATGCCGGAACTTAAAACCGGGATGCGCTGGCTCTATTATGTCCTGGGAGCACTGGTACTGGTACTTCTCTTGATACTGTTTGCACGGGAAAGGAAGAAAAAGGGGCAGGACCCGGAGAAAGAAGATTCCGACTGATACGATGTTCAGATAAATCCCGGCCATCGGAATTTATCGCAGCCTGAAAGACTGCCCGTTCAGGGTGGCTGCCGGCTTCCTTCCATTTGGCGCACAGTTCCTTATTCCTCGATATGTGAAAAACTTTTTTCAAATCTTCCAATTAAATTTTAAATTTGCTATACTACCAATAAACCATCCCTGCATGAAAAAGATAAGGTCCGTTCTTTTTCTTGTTTTTCTTTTATCTGGAATCACCCATGCCCAGGAATACGTGGAAGTACTCCGGGACATTTTTTACGAAGCTGAATTCTGGCTGGTCGAGGAATCCTACCCGGATGCCCTTCTGGAATACCAGAAATTATATACCCGGGGCTACGAGGATAACGCCAACATCAATTACCGCATCGGAATATGCTACCTGTACCTGCCGGGGGAAAAAGAAAAGGCAGTGCCCTATCTTGAAAAAGCGGTGAAGAACGTATCCCCCCGATATAATGAAGGAATATTCAGGGAAACCAAAGCTCCCTACGATGCCTGGCTGTATCTGGGCAATGCTTACCGGATAACAAACCAGCTTGAAAAGGCCTGCACCGCTTACAACACTTACATCGAATTGATCGACGATGAGGATTCGGAGATGACAAAATACACCCTGAAACAGATCGAGGCCTGCAAGAATGCCAGTGAAGCCATAGCCCACCCTGTTTTCTACATATGTGAGCATCTCGGGGATACCATCAATACCGGAACGGCCGATTTCAACCCTGTTGTATCACACGACGAGGGGATCCTCGTCTACATGACTTCCCTGAAATTCTACGATGCCATCAAGATTTCGCGTAAGATGAACAGCCATTGGTCCGATCCGGAGCAGATAACCGCCGAGCTTGAACCGGAAGGCAAACTTTATGTAAACAGCATCACTTGGGATGGAACGGAATTATACCTGAACCAGGAGGATAATTTCAATTCAGACATCCTGGTCAGCAAATACGAAGACGGCCGGTGGACCAAAGCAAAGCCCCTCAGCAAATTGATCAACACAAAGTACTGGGAATCCCATGCCAGCATTTCAAGCGACGGGAAATATCTGTACCTGGCCAGCAACCGTAAGGATGGTCAGGGCGGTATGGACATATGGGTAAGCTACCGGGGGGAATACGGCTGGAACGAACCGGTCAATCTGGGACCGGTCATCAACACTGAACTGAATGAGGATAACCCCTTTATCTCGGAGGATGGAAAGGTCCTGTTTTTTGCCTCCCAGGGACATGGAACCATTGGGGGATACGATATATTCTATTCGGAGAGGCTCGACGACGGAGGATGGAGCGAACCTAAAAACCTGGGGTACCCTTTGAACACCACCGACGATGATCTTTTCTTCGTACCCATCGGTGACGGAAGGTATGGTTACCAGGCGCTTTTCGCC
>CAZNQG010000202.1:0-2570 GCA_964575235.1 uncultured Bacteroides sp. | reverse complement strand
CTGCATGCCCGAGAAGGTATTCGTTGAGTTCGGCAGACGTTACGATTCCCAGTGAAGCCAGGTCTATCAAGCTGATTAAATCCCTTGTCTTCCCCTGTGAATTTTCCGTCAGCCGGTCAAGATAATCCTGTAATCCCGGTTCGAGCCCGGCCTGTGCCTCTGTCTCTGTTGTTACCACAGGTGCGGGTGTGAATATGACATGGACGTTCTTGTAGCTGAGATTGCCTTTTCGATCTATCAGTTTGAATTTCAGGAGGTTGTTTTCAGGAATTGGAACGTAGGAATACCGGAAATGCCGTTTCTCGACCGCAAAGGAATCCTGCCGTATCCATTCCCCTTCCTGTATCACATCCACAAACAGATTGGCTTTTCGCTCAAGGGTGAGTTCAATTTCCAGCGTATCACCGGTTTCAACCAGGATCAGGGTGTCGCTGACCTTGATATCATCCTGTATTCGCGTGGTCTCTTCCATACGGGCGGCCTCGGTCAGCAGGATGGCCTGTTTCATCTGGAATTCCTTTTCCCGGTATTCCTCGGGTATGATGAAGGCAGTGGTAGTGGGCTCGATGTCCTCGCCTTGGACAAGAAGCCTGTACTTTCCTGCGGGGGCAATGAAGGAGAATTCCCCGGTCTCAGGATCTGCAATCGCAAACGCCACCGTGTCACCGGAATGCTGTTCCAGCACGGTAATTCGAAGGGGATGGGTGAGCTTTTCAAAAGTCTCAATGGCCAGGATGCCCTTTACCGTGAATTTCCGGGGATGTGTACTGGAATATATCTCGTAAAGGTAGATGTCTGTCAGCCCGAAGCTTTCATCCATCAATCTCGGAAAATAGGCAAAGGTGCCGTTCCTAACGGGGAGGAAGAAAACATCATCGTCGGTGGTGTTGATGGGGTAACCAGCGTTGATGGGAACCGACCATTCGTTTTCGTCCAGGCGTGTGGAATAGAATACATCGTACCCCCCCATGTTGTAATGACCGTATGAACTGAAATACAGGGTTTTTCCATCGGTGGTAATAAACGGCGTCTCCTCGTTGAAGCGGGTATTGATGGTGGGTCCAAGGTTTACCGGCGGTCCCCATTCACCCTCTGCATCCCGAACGGAATAGTAAATATCGAGTCCCCCGTACCCACCCTTGCGGTTGCTGGTAAAATACAGGGTGTCCCCCGACCTGCTGAAGCATCCGTGGGATTCCCAGTATTTTGTATTGATGTTCTCATTCATCTTAACCGGCGGCGTCCAGAATCCGTCTACGAGTTTGCTGGTGTATAGATCGCCGATGAAATTATCACTGCGGTAAAGGATCATCTCATCCCCCTCATAGTTCAGGGCTGTGGGGTAGGCATCTTCGTCCACCTGCAACTCTTCCATGAGGATCCTCGGGAAGGACCATCCGTCTTCCAGCTTTTCGCAATAAGCCACCGCATCGTAGAAGGGTTGCTTCTGTATGTAAACGATCTTTGTCTCGTCCCCGGATACAACGGGATTCACATCGGAGAAACGGGTGTTGATCCGTTCCCCCATGTTCTTGATATCCAGGTCGACCGGTCTTTTCTGCAGTTCCTTGGCATGCTCGCAGGCGGTGATCTGGTCGTCGACCAGTTCAATATCGTACAATTCCGGATCGGCCTGTGATTTGAAATACTCGTACGTTTCAATGGCCTTGTCCAGCTCCCCGTTGATCCGGTAGGCATTGCCCAGGTAGAAAAAAACCTCCAGCGGTGCCCTGGTTTCCTTGAAGCTGTTCTCCTTGTATTTCAGGTTTATATTCTTCGATGCCCGCTCCAGGTACTCGACCGATTCGCTCTTCCGGTAGGGGTCGTTCAGGTAGCAGATGCCTATCTTGTAGTTGATGTTGTCGTTATCCGGGTATTGCTTGTGTATGGGTTCATAATAGGGAAGGGCTTCGTTGTATTCCTCGAAAAGGAAATAGGATTCCGCTTCAAGGAACATTTCCCTGTAATCCCCGGTAATCTGGGAGAAAGTAGGTTGGGCCAGGAACAGAAGCAGCAGAAGAAATACGTTGCGTTTCATGGGTTTTTCTGGCGATCAAGGTGGATTAGACAAATTTAACAATTCTCATGAAAGAAATAAATCCAATACCGGACAATGGGAGGTTGAACCCGGTAATTTTGACCGATGCATATACCGGATCGTTAAAATCGACGATTTGCACCTTCAAATTCTCCTTTCCGGGTCGAAGTTTTCAAGGTGGTCACCGACTCTTTTAAGGAAGGATCCTCCCAGTGCACCGTCCACCACCCTATGGTCATAGGCCATGGACAGGATCAGCATATGCCTTATGCCGATGGTATCTCCATCCGCCGTTTCTACCACCGCAGGCTTTTTAACAATGGCCCCGGCGGCCAGTATGGCGACCTGGGGCTGGTTGATGATCGGGGTACCCGAAATGTTTCCGAACTGTCCCAGGTTGGTCACGGTGAAGGTACCTCCCTGGATATGGGAAGGTTCCAGCCTGTTGTTCCTTGCACGATCGGCCAGTTCGTTCACCCGGGCTGCAAGTCCCACAAGATTCAGCTTGTCCGCTCCGTGGATGACGGGTACG
>CAZNQG010000201.1:0-2573 GCA_964575235.1 uncultured Bacteroides sp. | reverse complement strand
GTCCACCCCCTCTCCCAGCTCTACGGTGCGCTTGGGGCGGGACTACGGAAGCTGGATGAATATAATGCGGAGCGGCCTTCCGGACAGGGGAAGTCCCCGGCTGAGATCCGAAATCAGGGGACCGGTTCAGTGAAGGAAGATGGGGAACCCGGCCTTGCAGAGCTGATCGAACATTTTGCCAAACCGGTGAACAAACGGAAGTATTTTTACCCTGCACTCAACTCCCCCCTCAACCGATATCCGGATTTCAAGGGGACGGAAACCACCATACAATCCCCGTCCATCGAAGGATTCCACGGGGAGATGCAGGTCGAGTATTACGATAAGGTGGCCGAACGGAAGCCGGAGGAGATCTACATCGGCATCGACGTGGGTTCGACCAGCACCAAGGCCATGGTCAGCACCCGGGATAACCTTCCCCTGATCGGATACTACACCTATACCTCCGGCAAACCCGTAAAGGCGGTGTTCAGCATTCTGGAGGCACTGGACCGGTTCATGAATGATCTGCAGTGGGACCCGCGGATCCTCGGGGTGGGGACCACCGGTTCCGGGCGCAAGCTGATCGGCAAGATCCTGAACGCCGACCTGATCCTGGATGAGATCACGGCACATGCCCGTGCGGCCATCCACCTGGAGCCGGAGATCGATACCATCATCGAGATCGGGGGACAGGATGCCAAGTTCACGGTGCTGAGCCGCGGCGATGTGGTTTTCTCCCAGATGAACGCCGTGTGTGCCGCAGGAACCGGGAGCTTCATCGAGGAACAGGCGAAAAAGCTCGGGGTGGCCCTGGAAGATTATGCCGGGAGGGTCATGAACCAGCCCTCCCCGCTGACCAGCGACCGCTGCACGGTTTTTATGGAGAGGGACCTGAACTACCTGGTTAACCAGGGTTATTCCGTAGATGAGCTCCTGGCAGCCGTTTTGCACTCGATCCGGGAGAATTATTTCAAAAAAGTGGCGGTCGAAGGTATGATCGGCGAACGGGTCTGCTTCCAGGGCGCCACCGCAAAGAACAGGGCCCTGGTCAGTGCTTTTGAGCAAAAGCTAGGAAAGGAAATATACGTCTCCAGGTTCTGCCACCTGACCGGGGCCATGGGAGTATCGCTGATCATGCAGTCCGACGGGGTGGCGGGTAGCCGGTTTCGGGGCATATCGATCTACAAGGAGCAGGTCCCGGTCAGGACCGAGATCTGCGACCTGTGCAACAACCGCTGCAAGCTGACCATAGCCCGTGTGAAGGACGAGGAGGTCGCATTCGGCTTCCTCTGCGGCAGGGATTACGAAACGCCCCGCTTCAAGGCAAGGGAAGGGGCCGGGTTCGACCTGATCAAGGAACGGAAAAAAGCCTTCCCCCCTCCCCCGCGCCGAGGCCGAAAGGACGGTCCGGCGCTGGGCATACCGGCCGCCCTGCACATGTTCGAAGAAAGCCGTTTCTGGGAGCATTTTTTCGCCAGCCTGGGCATCCGGACCGTCCTGAGCGATCCCGGGAAAACCAGGCTCCGGGAGGGTAAGCACCTGGCAGGGGCGGAGTTCTGCGCACCCATTGAATCCATGTTCGGCCATGTGAAGGACCTTGCCGGGAAAGCGGATTACATCTTCCTGCCGGTTTTCCTGGAATCCCGGGAACGCAACCCAAGGTACGAGCGCAACTACTGCTACTACACCCAGTTCAGTCCCTCGATCGTCTCCCAGATCGATGACGGCGAGCTTTCCCGGCGGTTCATCATCCCCGAGATGGATTTCAGCCGATCTCCCCGCGTATACAAGAAAGCCCTGCACCGATCCCTCGCGGAGGTTTTCGGCCAGCGCTTCGACTACCGGGACATCGGCCGCGCCTGGGATAAAACAGCCCTGGTTATGCAGCGGGCCAAGGAAGGCTGGAGGGAACGTTTCGAAACGGTATTTGATCCCAGAGAGGAGCTTTCCATCGTTCTGATGGGAAGGCCCTATGTGATCCTTTCACCGGAACTGAACAAGAGCATCCCGGAATATTTCGCACAGCGTGATGTCAAATGCTTCTTCCAGGACATGCTTCCTGTGGGCGCACGAAGGGACCGGGAGACCAACGAGATCCTGAGGAGGATCCCCTGGCATTTCGCGGCGGATATTCTGCAGTCAGCCGAATACGTTGCCCGGACCCCGAACCTCTACCCGGTACTGGTCACGGCTTTCAAATGTGCCCCTGATTCCTTCATCATTGAATTTTTCAAAAAAATATTGGATGCACGCAAAAAACCCTACCTGATCCTGCAGATCGACGAGCACGATTCCAGCGTCGGCTACGAAACCCGGATCGAGGCCGCCCTGCGTTCTTTCCGCAACCATTCTGTTTCGGCTGCAGAGCCTGTAGATTCAGACCTCCACGGAGAAAAAGTGCTGCCTTCCATCCTTCCCAGCGCAGAGACCCGGATCAACGGCAGGATCCTGCTGGTGCCGAACTGGGATGCCTGTTCCAACCGGCTTCTGATCGCCGTGCTGCAACGCCACGGGATCGATGCCCGGTCCCTTGAACCCGACGAAACCTCCATGCGCAGAAGCATGGTCCACAACAAGGGACAGTGCATCCC
>CAZNQG010000200.1:0-2592 GCA_964575235.1 uncultured Bacteroides sp. | reverse complement strand
TCCCCCTCCCTCGAATACGCCCGGAACTGCGCGGTAAGCTTCCGTTGCCGGTGTGGGTACGGGAACCGAATCATGCACCAGATCCTTCCATTTTGATCCGAAATCCACCAGGGTGGTCAGGTTGGGCTGCCAGGGTTCAAGTTCCAGGTTAAAGAAATCTTCATAAGCCACGGAGGAAGAGTAATATTCATCGCCCAGCCCTGCCAGTGCGTGGCCCAGTTCATGGATCAGTACCTTTTCGGCATCCCGGCCGTCGCTTGCCGCAATGGCATAATGGTTGTAAATGCCGCCGCCGCCGTATTTATCCGTGTTCACCAGGATGCAGATCACATCATAGGGTACTTCCCCCGCGATATCGCGGACCGATTTGATGTCCTCCGTGGTAAGGTAACGTTCGAGAGCAAAGGTGTAGAAGTTGGAATTCATTACGGTATTCCTCCAGACGGACCGTCCCGGGAAATCGCTTCCCTGTTCCATGGAAACGGATGCCACTGCCCAGACGTTGATGCCGGACTTAAGGTGTTTAAAGGGTTCCGTTGCTACGATGGCCTCGTAAAACCGCATGGCATCCCTGTAAAATTTCTCCGATTGACCGGCAGTATACCCCTCGGCCAGAAATACCATGTCAAGATTTTCTGCAGGATCTCCCATGTCAACGAGTTTACGGTATGGGAAATCGGGATTCAAACCTTTCCGGATGTATGGATCGGAGGGATCGATCCTGAGCCGGAGTCTGGACCGGAATACATTCCGGTCATCCCGTTCGAATATTTCCAGTATCACCGGCTTCACAGGCTCGGGAAAGGTAATCACCTGGTCAAATGCCCTGTCGATGGTTCCGGCTTCGGCAGTAGTCTGCCATTCCTCGAACAGGGTGCAGAATCCGCGTGAATAAACCAGGTCCCCTTTGGCCTCATCCCTTACGGTGAATTTGTATTCGCCGTAATCAAAGGGATCATGGCAGGCCCTGTTGCTCCCGCCCCAGTTCGCTTCCCTGCGTATTTCATCGAGAAATATGTAAGACTCGATGCTGTTCCCTGCAAGCACAAAATCGACCCGGAGTGATGCTCCCGTAAAGATTGGCTCTGCTGTGGATTGAGGGGTAACCTGCATGGACTGGGTCACCATCAGGCCGGCAAACAGCACAGCACGTATTCCAATTGCCATAAAACAGCTATTTTAATATTTTTACAAACTGATACACTAACAAGCCTGAAGATAATCAATAACCATGAATAATACTATCGGAAGCCTCTCAGGATGGGTAGACAGACTCGACTATCTCTTTCTTGACCTTGGTATGTCACGTGAACTGGCAACATTCATACGGACGTTTCTCGTTGCGGTCGTGTTCGTGGGACTGGTCATCCTGGTTGATTACATCACCAAGCGGATCATCCTCAGCGGGATTCGGTCGTTTGTCAGGAAAACCAAGTCCCGCCTGGACGATATCCTGATCGAGCGAAGGGTATTCCATAAAATCTCCCATGTTGTTCCTGCATTGCTGATCTACTTTACAGCAAAATTCATTTTCAAGGATTACCCGGCCTTCGAGGAGATTTTTGAAAGAATCGCACTGATATACATTGTGGTTATCGTAACCCTGGCCATCGATTCCTTCATAAATGCGCTCCATGAGATCTACCTGAACCTTCCCGTTTCCGAAGGAAGGCCCATCAAAGGATACATCCAGATCGTAAAGATCATCATTTACTTTGTCGGGGTCATCCTGATCATCGCCATCCTGGCAAGGGAATCACCCAAGACGCTGCTTGCGGGACTCGGAGCCATGGCTGCGGTGCTGATGCTGGTCTTCAAGGATACCATCCTGGGATTCGTTGCCAGCATCCAGCTTTCGGCTAACAACATGCTGAAGCCGGGGGACTGGATCGAAATGCCCAGCCATAACGCAGATGGAGATGTGGTCGATATCTCGCTCAATACGGTCAAGGTCCGGAACTGGGATAAGACCATCACAACGATCCCGACCTATGCGCTTGTGTCGGAATCCTTTAAGAACTGGAAAGGAATGGAGGAATCCGGTGGACGGCGGATCAAAAGATCGATCAACATCGATATGAATTCCGTACGGTTCCTGGACAGGGATATGATCGAAAAACTCGGAAAGATCAAGCTGCTGAAGGAATATATCGAAACCCGCCAGGAAGAAATACGGAAGTACAACGAGGAAAACAAGATCGACGATTCCGTACTGGTCAACGGGCGCAGGATGACAAACCTGGGTACCTTCCGGGCCTATGTCGAACGGTACCTGAAAAACCACCCCAAGGTGAACCAGAACCTCACCATGCTGGTCAGGCACCTGCAGCCAACGAAAGCCGGACTCCCGATCGAAATCTATGTTTTCAGTAAGGACCAGGCCTGGGCGAAGTACGAAGCCATCCAGGCCGATATCTTCGATCACATCCTGTCGGTGATCCCCGAATTCGGCCTCCGGATCTTCCAGGACCCGACCGGAGGGGATTTTCAGAACCTGGTAAAATGACCCTGGTGAGAAGCGATATCAAGATTCTTACTAAAATGAAACCTACATGACAGCATTATAAATTTAATCGGATCTGTCACAAAAGT
>CAZNQG010000199.1:0-2726 GCA_964575235.1 uncultured Bacteroides sp. | reverse complement strand
GCCCGCTGAAGGGATTCGGATAAGAGTTGAGTCCCACATCCAAGGATTCGATCTCCCCGTTGAAGGCGACTACATCGATGGTGATCGTTTCACAGCTTTCGACCTCTTCCCCGGTAGCCCCGTTGACGATGGTAAAGCATACCTCGTAGGTTCCCGGATCCGAATATACATGGGTGGGATTGATCGTGGTGGAATCATAGGTTTCGTCACCGAAGTTCCACTTCAGTTTGCCCGCATCACCGAGGGATACCCCTACAAAATCAACCGGGTAGGTGTCCGCTTTGGTATTGCTGCTGTCCACCACATAACCGAATCCGGCCACCAGGGTGTCTTTGGCCCCCATGTTGACCAGGGCAAAAGCATCGTCGCGGCATCCGTTGGATGTATTGCGGATGGTCTGATGGATCGTTACGTAGGCGGGCGTTGAGGTAGACCAGGTCGGATTCGGGTCCGTGGAAAGCCAGTCGTCCGTGCTGTAATCCCAGAGCCAGCTGTCCGGATCCCCGAGCGACCGGTCAAGGCAGGTAATCTGGAGCTGGTTTTCACTGAGCGTGTACTCGAACTGGGCCAGGCATTCTTCAGCCGGGGAGGTTCCCGCAAAGATCCTTTCACAGTATGTATTCTGGCTGCCATCAACCGTAGAAACGGTAAGGCATACGGTGTAATACCCGGGCAGGGCATACTCGTGTGCCGGGTTCTGCTCCGTGGAGGTTGTAGCATCGTTGAAATTCCAGAAGTAGCCGAGTCCCTCTCCGAGCGAACGGTCGTTGAACTGAACCTTGTTCCCGTCTCCCGAAACATAGATGAAGTCGGCTTTTCCGCCGGGACTTTTACGCCCGACCAGGATGGTTTCCTTTCGCGAGTCCACGCATCCTTCCTGCTGGTTTGAGACCGTCAGCCTGGCGGTGTAATAGCCTGGATGGGTGAAGGTCTTCTCCACGTTCGGGGTTGTTGCCTTCGAACCATCCCCGAACTCCCAGCGGTAGCGGTTATCCGGATTCGGGTTCCTGCTCCTGAATGTTGCGGTCCTGGAGACGGAATCCACAAATACGTCGAATTCAGCCCGGCAGGCTGTCGTTCCCACCCGGGTGCTAAGGCTGTAACGGTCCATGCAGGTGCCTGTATTGTTCCGGATGGTCAGGGCAATGTCATAAGTTCCGGCAAAACGATAGGTGTGCGATGGACTCATCACGGTTGACACTTCGCCGTCGCCGAAACTCCAGAAGTAGCCCAGGTTCGAGCCCTGCGAGGTATTTGTAAGGGCGATTGTCTTTCCTGCCGTGTCTACGGCCATTTCGAACTCCGCATTACAGAGCGTATTGCCCACCTTGACCTGTTTTACGATGGAGCTGCTGCAGTCCCCCGTGGGACTGATGGTCGACAAACCGACCGTATAGGTACCCGGGAAGGCATAGGTATGCTTCGGGTTCTGCTGGGTACTGGTCGAACCGTCGCCGAAAGTCCAGTACCAGGAGGAAACATCGCCCGTGGAGGCGTCCGTGAAAATCAGGGTCTGTGGATCCGCATCCTCACGGAACGAAAAATCCGCATCACAGGATACCGGCTGGGCCGCTCCGCCAAAGGGAGAATAGAAGAAGATTTCGTAACCCATGGTATCCCATACCATCAGGGCCGTATCGTAATACAGCTCCGTATACCTCAGAACCTTGGAGAGGATGGGGTATTGGCTGTCTCCTTCCGTATCTTCCTTGATATCATTGGGAATGGCAATGTCGGACCAGTCCACCGCAAGGTCATACTCGTAAACATCTTTCCAGTTCTCAATGTAGGTCATGCTGGCGGTATCGTAATAAAATGCCGTTTCCTCGATCATGTTGCCCCGCCCGTCGTGGCTGTAAGTGTATCTTTCATCGATGTACCAGTCGCTGCTAAACGCATCCCAGTATGAATGGATTTCTTCGGTAACGGCATTGCTGGCATTATAGGTATATTCGGATTTCGAGCTGCCGATCCACTTGCTTTCCCCGTCCCAGTAAAAGCTGGCCCAGAGGGTTATATTGCCGTTGGCATCGTATTGCTTCTCCTCCTTCCAGTCCTGGTACCAGTAAAATCCATCCCAGTAATACTCAATGCTGGTGGTGTCCCTTCCCATTTCATCGTAATCATAATCGGTGCGATAGGAGGGTTCCCAGTCGGCGGAGTCCGGGTTCCAGTAATAATCCATGCTTTCACTAACCAGTCCGCCGGTGTCCACAACCTGGGTTCTTCGGTAGTCGGGGGTCCACACCATCAGGGTTGTATCGTAACTGTAACTTTTCGTTTCCAGCATGTTGCCGCTGGCATCGTAGGAGGAAGTATCGCTGTTTGCAGGGTAGTATGACATGGTTACGGTGCTCCAGTGATAATAGCTTCCGACCGTTTCATTTCCGTTGGCATCGTATGCATGAACGCCTTTCTCCCAGAGGAAGAATCCGGTCGAATCGGTCCACTCGTATTCGTATTCCTCGGCCATCCGCCCGTTGGCATCGTACACGGTCTCCCATTTGCCGCCGTAATCCGGATAGGTTGTATCGGAATCCGCACCCAGCCAGGTGTCTAATGTGTTCCTTCCCAGGCTGTCGTACTCGAAAAATTCCTTGTAATACAACCTCCACACCATGGATTGTTCATCAAAAATATAGTCGACGAGACTGTCCATCTGCTCGGAGGGCAGGGCTGCTCCGGATTTCAGATTACCGGGGGTGCGGTAGCTTATGCTCCGGACC
>CAZNQG010000198.1:0-2737 GCA_964575235.1 uncultured Bacteroides sp. | reverse complement strand
CGAAGGCCAACACCATGGAAGAGATCATACAGGAAACCGCAGCCACCCGGGTCACCGAGCGTGGAGGCCGGTACGATGACAAACGTTCGGAGGCCGCCATGGAGGACCGGAAAAAGGAGGGTTATTTTTAAAATAATCAGCAACATGCCAGAGACAAAGGATTTTCAAAAGGGATACCTGAACATGGAGCTCCTGCGCTTTACCACCGCGGGCAGCGTGGATGACGGGAAGAGCACCCTGATCGGTCGCCTCCTGTACGACAGCAAGGCCATTTTCGAGGACCAGATGGAAGCCATCGAAAGGGCCAGCGAGCAGAAGGGGGATGAACACGTCAACCTGGCGCTTCTTACCGACGGCCTGCGTGCGGAACGCGAACAGGGAATAACCATCGACGTTGCATACCGGTATTTTGCCACACCGAAGCGCAAATTCATCATCGCGGATACCCCGGGACATGTTCAGTATACCCGCAACAT
This sequence comes from uncultured Bacteroides sp., assembly GCA_964575235.1. Taxonomy (GTDB): domain Bacteria; phylum Bacteroidota; class Bacteroidia; order Bacteroidales; family SM23-62; genus SM23-62. The sequence continues at coordinate 2,261 of CAZNQG010000198.1, read as the reverse complement.
GGTCACCGGAGCATCGACGGCCAACGTAGCCATTATCCTGGTGGATGCCCGTAACGGCGTCCTGGAACAGACCATACGGCACGGCTACATCGCATCCCTGCTGAGGATCCCCCACGTCATCGTATGCGTCAATAAAATGGACCTGGTCGGGTATGACGAGGAAGTATTTACAAAGATACAGGAACGCTTCAAGGAGCTGTCCGTGAAACTGGACATCCAGGACCTCCGGTTCATACCGATTTCAGCGCTGAAGGGGGACAATGTGGTGGAACGCTCCACGAACATGGACTGGTACAACGGGCCAACCCTGCTGTACCTCCTGGAAAACATCCACATCAGCAGCGATTACAATTACTTTGACACGCGCTTCCCCGTGCAGTATGTCGTTCGCCCCCAGTCGGATGAATACCATGATTACCGGGGCTATGCGGGAAGGATCGCGAGCGGCAGCTTCCAGCCCGGCGACCGTATTGCGGTACTTCCATCGGGTTTTACATCGACCGTCAGATCCATCGACACCATGAACGAAAGCCTGGATATGGCATTTGCACCGCAGTCCGTGGTCATTACCCTGGAAGACGACATCGATATCAGCCGGGGAGACATGATCGTCAAGGAAAACAAGATGCCGGAATCCGGGCAGGACATCGAAATGATGATCTGCTGGCTCAGCGAAACGCCCATGGTTATGAACGGAAAGTACACCATAAAGCATACCTCAACCGATGCCCGCTGCATCGTCAGGGAGATGCCCTTCAAGATCAACATCAATACCCTGGAGAAAAACCACGAGGACAAAAGTCTGGGGATGAATGAGATAGGCAAGATCAAAATACGGACAACCAGGCCCCTGTACTATGATTCCTACCGGCGCAACCGGACAACCGGATCCGTGATCCTGATCGACGAAGGCAACAACAACACGGTCGGTGCGGGAATGATCGTCTGACCTCCACCCGGAAAAATATCAGAAGTTAAAGCGGTAGCTTAATCCCATTCCGCCCGGAAGGGGAACCAGGGAAAGCTGCTGGTTCTCGATACTTTTCATCAGAAGCTGGTTGCTCTTCCCTCTCGAGGAGACCCACAGGATATCGTAGATCCAGACCATCAGTCCCGCAGCAATAAACACCTCCGCATCCCCTCTGAACAACCAGTACCGGGTCGGTCCCTCTACAAATCTTTTTTTTAAAGTGGGATCGTAACCGAGGTCCTGCGGGTACCACCCATAATCCGGTATGTAGGTCTCATAACGGCCCTCTTCCTGGTCTCTTATTACGGCTGCCGCGATACCCAGCCCGATGAAGCCCCATGAAAGGCCGGTTCGCAGGTATGGAGGCAGCTTCATCTCCCGGGGATCCGCGACCTTGTAATCCCCGAGACCCGGCATCAGCAGGGAATACCAGGCACTTTCGGGTCCGCCCCCGTGCTTTTTATTATACAGATTGTGATCCAGCACGACCAGGGGACTGATCTTCCCCTTGATGACGGGAAGGTCCGCACCGATGTTCCAGACGATGACCTTGTCCGGACCGGGGGATATGCCGGGGCCGATGTCGCCTGTGGTGGACCGGGGACTGATAAGTTCGTGCCGGTCCGAAATGAACTTCAGGTCAATGTGATGTTTACCTGTTGGGTCTTCATCGACCAGTTCGTAGGTAACGTAAACCCTGCCGTTTTTCAGGGACATCCTAACCCTGTCGACGGAAGCAGTTGACGGTCCCTGCGCCCCGGCAGGGCCGGCAATCCCGAGCATTATCAGGATTGCTGCTGCAATATGCCCGGACCGGTTCATCCGGGTTATTCCGCATCCCACCAGATCCTGCTGAATATCTGGACGACCGGGATGTTGTCTTCATTCAGGTTCCGTTCATCCTGAGGATAGGGATAGCGCCGGGGGATCTGGGTCCCCTGCACAGGCGTCAGCTGCGGGTAGCCGGTCCGCCGCCAGTCCGTCCAGCTTTCGAGCTGGCAAAACATATGCTTGTACTTTTCGACCATGATGAGCTCGAGCAGGCTCTCCCCGGTCCTGGTGTTGATGTCGGACTGCAGGGCGTTTCGCCAGGAACTTACCGAGGTTGGATCGATCCCGTACTTGGTCAGGGAAGCATCGATGGCATCCTTCAGGACTTCCCTGGCGGCCAGTTCATCCCCGGCCATGTAAAAAGCTTCCGATATCAGGAAAAGGCCTTCCGTGTACTGGGCAAAGTCCACCGGCGAATAGCGCTGGGTCCAGTAGCCCGTCTCATCCCAGGCATAATATC
>CAZNQG010000197.1:0-2852 GCA_964575235.1 uncultured Bacteroides sp. | reverse complement strand
AGATCTATCCGCGCCCGGATCCGTGCCGGGTTGAAAGTGGCATACAGGTGGTCTGCCAGCTTTTTTCCGAAATACCGGACGTATCCGGGATTCTGCATCAGGTGCGGAAAGGGCCAGGCGTTCCTGTGGGTGAAACCATCGATCAGGCGGTCCGAGGGACTGAAAAAACCCCGGTCAAAGTCCATCAGGATCCATTTCCATTTGCCCTGGTCATTTGGTTTCCAGGACATCACGTTGTGATAGTAGGAGGTGTTCCGGTTGTAAATGTGTGCGATGGCCATATCGGTAAAATTCTCGATATCCAGGAGATCCGCCACAGCATCGTAATTGGCCTGGTCCGAAAGGTCCCGGGAGGTTAGGTCGAGCAGCTGGTTGTATTCCCGGAGGTCTCCCGCTTCCGCGTAATTCTGGTTTTCTACCAGGTCGAAGCTGTCCTTTACCAGGCCCCGGTTCTGAATAACGAAATCCTCATCCACCTTCTCCCGGATGTTATGTATACCCATGTATTCCCCGTTTACATACACCACGCAGGGCCTGGCTGCCATGTAGTCCACTTCCATGCAGCCTGCGCCGGCATTCTGCAGAAGTATATCCCGGAAAAGGGTGTAGCTCCAGTCGCTGCCTGAGGCCCTGAGTGCAAAGGATTCGAAGCTCGACCGTGTTTTATCGTTGAACAGCCGGTACGCAAGGTTTCCTTCCCCGTACTGATTCCGGAAATATACACCCAGCATTTTCTGGGGGAGCTGCCACGAATTAAGTCCATTGATCTTTATCCCGGCGCCCGTGTTGAGCGCAGCCCGGTCGCTTCCGTCGTTCTCGAACAGTTCGATGTTCACCGGAACCTCCCAGTCCGGTTTGAAATCCTGTACATAGATTCCAATATCAGGGTCCCAGAAATTTTCCGGGTCCGTGGCTATGGATACGACCGGAAGGCCCCTGGTCTGTACCGGTTCGTTCAGGAAGTAACTGTGGGTAACCGTCCGGCCGGGGATGAATCCCGGCTTGAATATCCTGGCCCGCACTATGGTCGTAGAATCAATGTGCAGGGGTGTTGTATAGGGCACGGACCCTTCCCCGGGTTCCGAACCGTCCAGGGTATAACGTATGGTCCCTCCCAGGTCCGTGAAGATCTCCACATCAACCGCTAAGCTGAAAAGTCCGCCGGGCAGCCTGAATTCGGGAACGTTGTCAACGATCCCATGATAGAACGTGGTGTTGTTGGGAGCGCCCGGTGTGGGGTCAGCAAAAAATCCCCACTCCCCCGGATCAGCAGGATTCCTTCCGTACGAAATATCCGGTTCCTGCAATGAAAACCGGATGGTGTCCACCAGGGCCCTGCCGGGTTTATACAGGCCGATCTCCTCGCTCAGCCTGGATAATTTGAATCCCGCATGAAGGGCAGAATCCCTCCCGTCCGTCCATACCAGCAGATAGGAGCCCGGCTGGATGTAGAAATCCCCCTCTATTCTCCATTTCCCGGGATTGTCCAGGTGGTCGGTCAGGTAATACCCGTTAAGATTGACCGTGGTACTGCCGGGATTGTACAGCTCGATCCAATCGGAGTACTTTCCGTAATCCGGGTCGGTGTTGGTCGTTGCGTTGGAGGCAAGGAATTCGTTGATCCTGATCTGGGCGCTGGCGAAACCATGGATTCCCATCGCAACCATAAAAAATATCACAAGCCGTCCTGCCATGGCTCAAAAATATCCAAAGCCGGTGAAATTCTCACCCGATTCCACATGATTTTCATCATCATTTGCATCATTCCTTTATCGGTATGCTTAAATATGTATATTTGGGCAGTCAAAAAATCCTGAATTATTCCACAAAAGAATAGCTATGCATTTCACAAACGTTTTAAGAACGATGCCTGCCGGGATTGTGTTTTTCCTGGCTCTGAATGCGAATGCACAGGTCCAGATGGAGGATATTGACCGGGGTATCGTCGCCGTCAGCCAGGGCGGCTCGAAGAATTTTATAGGATGGCGGCTTAAGGGACCGGAATCCGACACCCTGGGATTCAACCTGTACAGGACAGCCGATGGGGGCGCCTCCGAGAAACTGAACGATGAACCATTGAGGGGTGCAACGAATTTTCTGGATACCTCCGCTGTCGCGGGACCGGTTTACCGGTATTTTGTGGCCAGTGTGGAAAGCGGTGTCGAAAAGGACATATCGGATACGGTAGGCGTCTGGGTCCAGAACTACCATACCGTTCCGCTCCAGAGGCCAGCCGGGGGCACGGTACCCGGGGGAGCATCCTATACCTACAGCCCGAACGATGCCAGTGTGGGGGACCTGGACGGGGACGGGCAGTACGAGATCGTGCTCAAGTGGGACCCCTCGAATTCGAAGGACAACTCCCAGAGCGGTTATACCGGGAACGTGATCCTGGATGCCTATGAACTGGACGGAACCCATATGTGGAGAATCGACCTGGGTATCAACATCCGGGCCGGGGCCCATTATACCCAGTTCATGGTCTACGATCTGGACGGGGATGGAAAAGCGGAAGTGGCCTGCAAGACCGCCGACGGTACCACAGACGGCATGGGTACGGTGATAGGGAATGACTCGGCCGATTACCGCAATGCTAACGGATATATTCTCGATGGGCCCGACTTCCTGACGGTCTTTGACGGCCAGCCCGGCGCCATCCTGTATCCCTATCCCCCCTCCCCCGCTGGCGGGGGAGGGGTTGGGGATGGGGGCTGGGTCTTTGCCACCACCATCTACGACGACTGGGGCATCGGCCACGGCCAGACCTCCCAGGACTCCCGCATCCTCCTGCGCGACCTCATCACCTGGGCCATCGACGACGCTCTCCCCCCGCGAGCGGGGGGAGATGGAGG
>CAZNQG010000196.1:0-2855 GCA_964575235.1 uncultured Bacteroides sp. | reverse complement strand
ACAATCAGGCTATAAGGGAATCCTCGGGCAAATACATCCTCCTGCTGAATCCCGACACCGTCATCGAAGAGGACACCCTGGTGAAATGCATGGATTATATGGAAAGAAACGGGGATGTCGGGGCGCTGGGCGTTAAAATGATCGACGGCCGGGGGAATTTCCTGCCGGAATCCAAGCGTGCCCTGCCAACCCCCGGGGTAGCCTTCTACAAGATATTCGGGCTTTCCAGGCTCTTTCCACGCTCCAGGGTATTCGGTAGGTACCACCTGAGCTATCTTGACCCGGATGAGATCCATTCCGTTGACGTACTGCCCGGGGCCTTTATGATGCTCCGAAGATCGGCCCTTGACGAGGTGGGACTGCTCGACGAAAGCTTTTTTATGTACGGAGAAGACATCGACCTGTCCTACAGGCTGCTGAATGCAGGGTACAGGAACATCTACTTCCCGGAGACAACCATCATCCATTACAAGGGGGAAAGCACGAAAAAGGGAAGTCTGAACTACGTCATGACCTTTTACAATGCCATGCGCATTTTTGCCCGGAAGCATTTTTCCAGGAAGATGGCAAGGAGCTATTCAATGATCATCAACATGGCCATCTACTTCAGGGCGCTCCTGGCGCTGCTTCGCCGCTTTGTCCGGAATTTTTCCACACCGGTCCTCCAGGCTGCCCTGATTTACCTCGGGTTCTACCTGATCAAGCCGATCTGGGAACTGTACCGGTTCCAGGGAAACTCACAGTATCCGGCGGAATACATGACCATCGTGGTACCCGCCTACATCCTGATCTGGCTGCTGTCCCTTTACTTTTCCGGGGCCTATGATTCCCCGGTCAAGCCCTTCAACATTTTCAAGGGAATTTTCATCGGGACGGGTCTCATCCTGGTCATCTACGCACTGTTGCCCGAAAGCCTTCGTTTCTCCAGGGCGCTTCTCCTTCTGGGTACCGCCTGGGCCACGATCTCGATATATCTTCTCAGCATTGTCTTTCACATCACACGGCTGACCGGGTTTCGATTCGACGTAAATAAAAATAAAAAACTGGTCATCATCGGAAAACAGGCAGAAGCCACCCGAGTGGAATCCCTTCTCCTGAAGGCGGAATCAAACCTGAACATTCTCGGGTTCGTTAATCCAGAACCCGTTGAGGACGGGGCCTTCATAGGCCATATCAACCAGCTGGAAGAGATCATCAAGGTCAACCGTGTCGATGAACTGATCTTTTGTGCTTCAGATGTGTCATCCCGTGACATCATCGGCTTTATGATGACCCTGACCAACGGTAAGGTCCAGTATAAAATAGCCCCTCCGGCAAGCCTTTCCGTGATCGGCAGCCATTCGATCAATACCCCCGGAGATATCTACCTGATCGATTTTGAATCCATTACCAAAAAGTCCAATAAAAGGATCAAGCGGCTTTTCGATATCCTGTCGTCCTTTCTGCTTCTGTTATCCTTTCCCCTGGCAGCGTTCACCGTGAAGCATCCGGGGCAGGCCTTCGTAAATATACTGGGAGTTCTGTGGGGCAGGTATTCCTGGGTTGGATTCCACCCTTCCCCGGACCAGCCGAGGCTCCCGAGCATACGGCCCGGCATCCTTTTCCCGTCTGACGCACTGGGAGGAGAAGACATCCCTCAGGAAACCAAGGACAACCTGAACCTGATGTACGTAAAGAATTACAGCGTTTTTACGGACGCCGGGATCCTGGTGAGAAGCTTCCGGGAGATTGGAAGAAAGCCGTGAATCCCATCCCTCTCCCTGAAAAATTCTTTATTTTTATCCAATCCAAAAACACAACATGACAGAAATTGTCCTGCCCGCCATGGGCGAAGGGATCATAGAGGCTGAAATTACAAGATGGCTTGTCAGGGAAGGCTCCCGGGTCGAAACCGACGAACCCGTCGTTGAGGTGGCTACGGATAAGGTGGACAGCGAGATTCCCTCGCCGGGTGCCGGCACCGTTCACAGGATCCTGATCAAGGAAGGGGAAACGGTCAAGATCGGCCAGGTGCTTGCACTGATCGCAACCGGGGAGGACCAGCTCGGCGGCAAGGAGGCGGAAAGCATCCAAATGGAAACCGTATCAACAAAGGACAAGACAGCCGGTGAGCCCTCCGTATCCCCGTCCCATGCCGGGCAACCCGCCACCTTTATGGAGCATGCCGCCCGAACACCCGGGATGCCGGTGGGAACAAAGACCTTTAGGCAGGTGGCCTTTCTTTCGCCGGCGATACGCAGGCTTGCGCGGGAATACGAACTCTCGCCCGCGGAGCTTCAGGGAATCAGGGGCAGCGGTTCCGGGGGACGCATCACCAAGGCGGATGTTCTGGAATACATCGACGGCAAACCATTAACCGGGACCGGGACACCCGCGAAAGACCGTGAACAAAGCAATCGGGAAGGGGAAACCGCCGGGGTAAGCGGGGACCGGAAGGATCCCGGAGCTTCCCCGGAAGATTCGGGTCAGGAATCCCCCACAACCCCGGTTTCCCGGGAGCAGGTTTACGGCAGCGGACCTCGTACCGTAGAGGAAATGGACCGGATGCGGAAACGCATCGCCGACCATATGGTGTATTCCAAGCGCGTGGCCCCGCATGTGACATCTTTCGTGGAATGCGACGTAACCGAAATGGTGCGCTGGAGGGAAGGGACCAAGGAGGAATTCCATCGGAAATACGGACAGAAGATCACCCTTTCAACCCTGATCATCGAAGCGGTCATCCGGGCCCTGAAAGAGTATCCCCGGATCAATGCTTCGGTGGATGGGTACCGTATCATCCTGAAGCAGGAAATAAACCTGGGCATGGCTACGGCCCTGCCGGACGGGAACCTGATCGTACCCGTCATCCACGG
>CAZNQG010000195.1:0-3038 GCA_964575235.1 uncultured Bacteroides sp. | reverse complement strand
ATCCCCTCCTCGATCTGCTGGCTGATGCTTTTAAATGGCTGGCAATAAGAAGGATTAAATGCATTATTGTTACAGAAACTACAACCTCCCTTTCCCTTGGTGCCGTCCCGGTTGGGACAGGTAAAGCCCGCGTCGATGCTGAGCTTCTGGATGCGTCCGCCGAATCGCCGCCTGAAGTAATCCGTGTATGCGTTGAATCTCCGGTCGTGTTCCCAGCCATATGTCCTGCTTCCTTCGGTCATACCCTTACCACCTCGTTGCGGTTCACGTACCAGATGAAGCCCGTTACTTCCTCATCCCTCATCTGCCTCAATACGGAGGCGTATTTCCGGATCTGGGACAGATGAGCAGGGGAGCGCTGCAGTCCGAATTTATAATCCACCACCAGGACCTTCCCGGGTTTAAGCATCACCCGGTCCGGCCTCCGGATGGAGCCTTCCCGGGTCAGGATATCCTGTTCGGTAATGACTTTCCAGCTCCCGTCAAACCATTCCCGCACCGATTCCGAGCCGAGCAGGGTGCTGATTTCCGGCAGCAGGCGCCCGGCCTCCTCACCGTCTATCAGTCCCTCGCGGCGCACGGAATCCAGCGCACGGCGAACGTCATCGGCAGAGCGGATCCTTGAAAAAATCTCGTGCATCAGGTTGCCGTAATGGACCCTTCGTTCCGCCTCGGGGTCGAAAAACTCCATGCCCCGGTATATCAATCTCAGCTTTCCGCTGAATTCATGGCTTGAAATGTTCCGCAGTAAAAGCTGGTTCCGGACTGAAGGCTGCGGGGGACTGAAACGGAACTCCCCCATGCTCCAGTTCAGTCCGGATCCATCCCAATTCCCTCCATCCGGCCCATCCGGACCGTTCAGGATCCTTCTCAGCAATGCGGATACATCCGTAACTTCATCCTTACCCTGGGGGGCAAACACGATCAGGCACTCCCTGGCGCGCGTGAACGCCACATAAAGCAGATTAAGGTGATCCATGTAAACCCTGAAGTTCTCGTTGAGGTAATCATCTTCAAATATTGTGTTTTTCAGCGTTGAAGCATAAGCGACAGGCAACAGGCTGAGCCGGTCGAAGGGAGCTTGTCCCGGATGGCACCACAGGATCTCAGGCTCCGGGGAGCGATGATCGAAGGACCAGTTGCAGTAAGGTATGATAACGGCCTTGAACTCAAGACCTTTTGCCTTATGGATGGTCATCACCTGGAGGGCATCCTGGTCCTCGGAAACCGCCAGGGATTTCTCCGAACCGTTCTCGTCCCACCAGTTCAGAAAAGCATTGACGTCGGCACCACCCCCCCGGCTGTAATCCAGGACCAGGTCCTGGAAAGCCAGGATGTAGGGGGTTTCGGACGGCCGGCTGTTCAGGGAAAACAGTGTAATGATCCTTTCCACAAGCTCGGTGAGAGTCAGGTAGCGCAGGGATTCATCCAGGAATTCCACGGGCAGGGCCGGTGGCTCACCGCTCCGGAAACGTCCCAGAAGTTCATCCAGGCTTCCGTCGTCCCCGGATACCTGTCCCCGGAAAAGATGGGATTCATAGACCAGTTGCGCCAGGCTGACCCGGTCATCCTGTGAAGCCAGGAACCTCAGGGCATTGACCAGTATCCTTATCGACATGGCGTGGACCAGGTACAGGGATTCGTTTGAAATGACGTCGTATGCATAGCCGGAACCGGGATGCCTGCTCTTGTGGGCAAGGATCGCATCCGCGATCCGCTTGCCGTCCCGTTTTGTACGTACGAGTATGGCTGTCTCGGAAGGCTTTACATCGTGGTCCTGAAGCTCCTCGATGGCTTTGATCACGCGGGTGTTCGCCAGGTCATGCCAATCCCCGTCGGGCGGATTCCCGATGAAAGATATGCGGACAGTTCCCCCCTTCCTGTCCGTTTCGTCGGGGAGCCCCTGCTCTACATCCGAGTATGCCCTGAAGGCTTTTTCGGCGAAACCGGGTGCGACTTCCTCTCCCGTATCGAAATGGGATCGGATCAATTCCCTTGCCTTTTCAAAGAATCGGTTGTTGAAACGGACGATGTTCTCCCGGCTCCTCCAGTTCAGGCGAAGGCCCTGGATGTTGAGTTGGCGGGGACTGAAATCCTCCTGGACCTTTTCGGAAAGGATTTCCCAATCGCTGTTCCGCCAGCGGTAAATGGATTGTTTGACGTCGCCCACAACCAGGCATTTCCGGCCGTATGACAGGCTGTTTTCTATCAGCGGCCGGAAGTTATCCCACTGCAGCCCGGATGTGTCCTGAAATTCATCGATCATATAATGATGAAAGTAATTACCGATCTTCTCATACACAAAGGGAGCGTCGTTCCCCCCGATGATACCCTGGAGGAAACGGGCTGCCTCCGACAACAGAAAAATTCCCTGGGCTTCCGCACAGGCATGCATGCGCATCGAGATGTCGGTCAGGATACCCAGCGCATACAGATAACCCCTGACCGATTCGGTGGATCTGTATTCCCGGAAATGGTTCTCATAATGCCTGATACAACTCGTAAGCAAATCGTTCAATCCGTTACGGTAGGCGGTTTCGATCTCTTGCTTCCGGTCCGATTGACGGGCGTACCACTGCGAGGGATCATCAACGGCTTTCAGGATGGTGTTGCTCGGGTGGCGAAAGTCGTCCTTTAAAAGCCTGTCAAAAAAGTTACCCACCCCGTACTGCCCTTTGAAATCAGTGGGACTGAGCCCCTCCCCGTCCATGATCCGGATCGCCCTGCCGGCATATCCCTTCAAGGTGTTCTCAAACCGGTACTTGACCTGCAGCAATTCCTCCCGGAAGGAAGCATATCGGTTTTTGTCGTGCAATTGCAGGATCAGGTCATGGCTTGCCACCTGGAAGCGTTCCTTGCTCAGCTCCCTTCCCAGGACCATCATGTCCTTTTTCAGGTTCCAGTGCTTGCCTTCCTGTATCTTGTCCCGCGCAAATTCAACAAACCACTCCAGCAGTGTGGTTTCCCGCTCCAGGCTTTCCAGCATCTCATCGATGGCTTCGGAAAGCACCCTGTCCGAATCAAGTTCCACCCGGTAC
>CAZNQG010000194.1:0-3128 GCA_964575235.1 uncultured Bacteroides sp. | reverse complement strand
GATAATGGGCTGCCGTACTGCCTTGGAGATCTCCACCACAGAATTGAAGTCGCCAGGGCTGGAAATGGGGAATCCGGCCTCGATGATGTCCACGCCCAGGTTTTCAAGTTCCCTGGCCACTTCGATCTTTTCGATGGTATTCAGCTGACATCCCGGCACCTGTTCACCATCCCGCAGGGTGGTGTCGAATACGTATACTTTTTCCTTCTCCATGCTTGCTGTGTTTGGTGTGGACAATGATCCTACAAAAGAACTAAATAAATATTAAATATGCTATACAACATACGAAAAATGAGGACAAGTTCAGCGGGAGGAGTCCGAGGAATGAATCCGGTCGAACGGTTTTCGCCTTGAAAGGTCTGCAAATCAGGTGTAGAGGGCTGCAACAGGGAGTAGTGGTTACTTGAATTCCAGTTTCAGCTTTTCAACCCATGCCCGGACGCGTTCCTTGTTTTTACTGCCCTGGGATTCATAGTCTATACCGAGCCCGCAGAACTGCCCCCCGCGTTCGGCGCTGGAAGATTCATACTCATAGCCTTCCGTCGAGGTGAAACCGACCAGTTTGGCGCCCTGTGCTTCAAAGATATCGGCCAGGATTCCCATTCCGTCCAGGAAATTTTCCGGGTATCCTTTCTGGTCACCCAGGCCGAACAGGGCAATGGTCTTGCCTTCGAGGTCCAGGTCTTCGAGATCCGGTACGAATTCGTCCCAGTGGTTGGGGAGTTCGCCGTCGAACCAGGTAGATGTTCCACAGATCAGGTTGTCAAACTTCCCGAAGGATTCCGCATCGATGTCCTCAACGTTGAGCATTTCCACCTCCGCTGTGCCTTCGAAGGCTTCGGCAATCCGCTTGGCAATCTTTGAGGTTTTCTGGGTATTGAAGCTATAGACGATTCCTATCTTTTTCACCGGTTTTCGTATTATGGGTTTTTTACATGAACGTGTTCTGTCTTGTTTACATCAGTATTCCAACAGGTTACGGGCAGCGTGGAGGACCTTTTCGGTGTTCGGCAGGATTGCGGCTTCCAGAATGCGGCTGAAGCCGACCGGAGTGAAGGTCGATCCAACCCTTCGTACCGGTCCGTCGAGGTATTCAAAAGCCTCATCCGTGATCTGGGCCGCAAGCTCGGCACCGAAACCCGAGAACACCTTATCTTCGTGAACCGTCAGCACCTTGCCGGTCTTCCTGACCGATGCCATGATCGCATCTTTATCCAGCGGGATGAGGGACCGCAGGTCTATGACCTCAACGCTTGCACCGTCCTCCTCGGCAATCTTCGCTGCTGCTTCCAGGCACATGTGGGTCGTATTGCCGTAGGTCAGCATGGTCAGGTCCTCTCCTTCCCTGCGTATCCGTGCCTTGCCGAAGGGAACCTCGAAATCGTCCGGAATGGGTGTGGCGGCCCTGGGGGAATTATAAAGGGCCTTCGGCTCCATGAAGAAATTCAGTCCCCTGCTCCTCATGCATGTTCTCAGCAGGCCGGCTGCATCATCCGCAAAGGACGGGTACACCACCCTCACGCCGGGAAAGGTGGTGATGCTTGCCTCGATGGTCTGGGAATGATATAGTCCCCCGCCGATATACCCTCCGGAAGCCAGCCGGATCGTAACGTTCGGGGAGAATTGTCCCTTCGTGCGCCAGTAATCGTGCGTAGTTTCGACGAAGGCTTCCATGGCTGGCCAGAAATAATCCGCGAACTCTGCACCCTCGATCACGATGCGCACTTTCTCATTGAAACGGCTCATGCCGTTGGCTGTACCCATGATGAAATCCTCGGCGATCGGGGCGTTAAAAACGCGCTCCTTCCCGAATTCCTGTTGCATACCCTTGGTAACGTTGAAAACGCCCCCCTTTTCCTTGTGCGCCACATCCTGTCCCCAGATATAGGTGTCCGGGTTATACCTGAACTCGGCCTTCAGGGTCTCGTTCAGGCCCTGGATCAGCTTCTTCGGCTCCCCGTCATGGCTGTGCGTGCCGTCTGGGTATTTTTCAGGGATATAGGGTTCGGGTATGACAAAGTCGTGGATGGATTCGGGGGAAGGATCCGGTGCGGCCATTCCTGCCTTGTGGGCCTTTTTCACAACCTCCTTCATCTCTTCCTCGATGGCGACCAGTTCGTCCTCCGTGAAACGCCCGTAGCGAAGCAGCATGCGGCGGAATTTGGCAAGCGGGTCGTACTCCCTGACGTAATTCAGTTCATAATCGTCCCGGTAGAGCTCATGCGCATCGGAATTGGAGTGGGAATGGATCCGTACGCAGTTGGCCTGGACAATGACGGGTTCCTCGTTCTCCTCGATGTGTTTGCGGGCCTCGGCAAGGGTATTCATCGAATCGAACACATCCTTTCCGTTGCAGTGTATGATTTTCAGGTTCTTGAAACCGGAGAAATTATCGGCCACTTTCCTACGTGCGGTCTGGTCCTTCTTGGGTACGGAAATCCCGTAACCGTTGTCCTGGAATACGAACAGCACCGGCAGTTTCTCATTGGATGCACCGTTAATTGCCTCGTATACATACCCTTCCGAAACGGATGATTCACCCTGGGAACTGATGGCGATACCGGGAGTTTTGTACTTCTTCATGGCACGGCCCACCCCGACCGCATGCAGGGTATGGTTTCCGGTACAGGACGAAACGTTATGAATTTTCCATTCTGGCTTGGCGAAATGGTTGGACATATGCCTGCCTCCGCCCGCTACGTCAAAATCCTTCGATATCCCGTTGTAAATGATCTCTTCAGCTGTCAGTCCCGCAGAAATCGCCGTCAGCATATCCCGGTAGTACGGAAACAGGTGGTCCGTCTCCCGGTTGAAGATCTGGCCGATGGCCAGCTGAATCCCGTCGTGGCCGGCGTAGGGTGCATGATAGGACCAGCCCACGGCCTGCTTCAGGTAATTGGGTGCCCGGTCATCCAGGATCCTGCCCATGGTCATCAACCTGAACCATTTTTCAAGCGTATCCTTTTGGGTGGTCTTTATGTGATATGCCTTCTTATCTTTCTTCATAACAAATGGATTCTGTATCGTTATCAAATCGTCCTCTTAACATCGAATGCTCCGAGTATATCCGCCACTTTCCGCAGAAATGCCCCCCCGTAAGCGCCGTCGATGATACGATGGTCGTAGGT
>CAZNQG010000193.1:0-3153 GCA_964575235.1 uncultured Bacteroides sp. | reverse complement strand
TCTATGCCTTTGCACGCGGGGCCAAAAGGGGGTACCTTGATAAAAAATACCTGGAGATTGCCGCAGAGGCCTTTGACGACATGGTCGATCAGTTCATCATCACGGACGATGACGGGCTTATCAGCATGGTAGACATCTGCGGCGGGTGCGGGCTGGGGGGTCATCCATACCGCGACGGAAGCTATGAATATTACATCAACGAAAGGATCGTGAAAAATGACTGCAAGGGAGTGGCACCCTTCATACTGGCGGCGATCGAGCTGGACCGCTGAGGTTCTTATCCGCATGCGCCGGTTCCGCTATGCACTGATTGCGGCACTTATACTGCCGGCGGGATGCAGGCCAGCCGTGGAGACCTGGGGACTCGAACTCTGGTACGAACAACCGGCCGGGATATGGGAGGAGGCCCTGCCCCTGGGAAACGGGCGCCTGGGAATGATGGTGTACGGGGACCCGGCCCGGGAACACCTGCAGTTCAACGAAGAGACCCTGTGGGATTGCGGTCCCCGGGACTACCAGCGCGAAGGAGCCTCGGAATGGCTTGATGAAATACGCAGCCTGCTGTTCGAGGGGAAACAGGACGAGGCGGAGGAACTGGCCGGAAGGGTGTTCATGGGGAAAAGAGCCTACGAAGAGGGCTTCCCGGGGAAAAAACAAAGGTGGGTCGACAGCCTGCTGAAGGCTGAGGCCCTCCTGGAAGGCGTCCTACCGGGAACGGATGATTCGGACTGGCCCCGAATGTTCATCGAGGGGAAAAGCGTCTGGGAACGCAAAGGCCTGCCCGATCTGAACGGCTGCGTGCTGTTCCGCAAAACCCTGGAGATCCCGGGGGAATGGGCCGGGCGCGACCTGATGCTGGTGCTCGGGAACATAAAGGACCAGGACTTCACCTGGTTCAACGGGCGGATGGTCGGGACCACCGACGAAAGCAATACCGGACGCAGTTACCGGATACCGGCGGACCTGGTCCGGCCCGGGGAGAACCGGGTCGCGGTTGCCATCATGAATTACGTTTCCACGGGCGGATTCAACGCCTGCCGGGAAGAGCCCTATAAAATGCACATCCTGCCGGCCGGCGGGGAGGGTGACCCGGTGTTCATCGAGGGGGACTGGAAATACCGCGTGATCGACGACCGTCCCCCGCACTTCCCGCAGTACCAGGCAGACTACCAGCCGTTCGGGGACCTGGAGCTCCGGTTCCCGGGGCACGAAAGGTACAGCCGATACCGCCGTTCCCTCGATATCGAGCAGGCCGTGGCCAGGGTGTCCTATACATCCGGGGGCGTAAAATATACCAGGGAATACTTTGCCAGCCAGCCGGACCAGGCCATTGTGGCCTGTTTTGACGCGGACAAGCCCGGCAGCATCGGCTTCACGGTCCGGCTTTCCAGTCCCCACCGCATCCACGGGCTGATGAGAATAGATGAACGGACCCTGGGACTCTCGCTGGAGGTAGAGGACGGGGAGATGACCGGCGCCGCATGGCTGAGGATCGAAGCCGACGGGGGCAGCCTGGAGCTTGCCGGGGATTCGGCGATGGTTGAAAACGCCGACCGGGCCGTGCTGAAACTGGTGGCCGCAACAAACTTCGTAAACTACCGGGATCTTTCCGCAGACCCGGAGGATCGCTGTAAAACCTATATGGAGCAATGCTCGCCAAAGGCATACGACAGCCTGCTGGCCGCGCACATGCAGGAATACCGGTCCTACTTTAACCGCTTCAGCCTGGACCTGGGGGGACATGAGAAACGCATCCTGCCGACCGACCGTCGACTGGCTGAAAACCGAAGCAAGCCGGACCGGGACCTGGCCACGCTCTACGTGCAGTACGCCCGATACCTGATGATCTCCTCGGCCCGCCCGGGAACCCATCCCCCCAACCTTCAGGGGATATGGAACAACAGCCTGCAGCCGCCCTGGGGCAGCAAGTATACCACCAACATCAACTGCGAAATGAACTTCTGGCCGGCCGAACCCCTGAACCTGTCCGACTGCCACAGCACGCTGTTCGATATGCTGGACGAACTGGCAGTGGAAGGAAGGAAGACCGCGAAGGCCCATTACGGGGCCGGGGGCTGGGTGCTCCACCACAATACCGACCAGTGGAGGGGGACCGCCCCGATCAATGCCTCGAACCACGGCATCTGGGTAAGCGGGAGCGGCTGGCTCTGCCACCACCTCTGGGAACACTACCTGTATTCGGGCGACAGTGCCTTCCTGGCTGACCGCGCCTACCCGGTGATCTGGGAATCCGCCCGCTTTTACATGGATTTCCTGATCGAAGACCCGAAGACGGGGTACCTCATATCCACGCCATCGAATTCGCCGGAGAACGGGGGACTCGTAGCCGGTCCCTCGATGGACCACCAGATCATCCGTTCCCTGCTTCGGATCCTGATCCGCTGCACGCAGATCCTCGACACGGATCATGATCTGGCGGACCGGGCAGGGGAAATGCTCGAAAAAATCTCACCCGACCGGATCGGGAGGTTCGGGCAGCTCCAGGAATGGATGGAAGACATAGACCGCAAGGACAACCATCACCGGCACGTATCCCATCTCTGGGCCGTGCACCCCGGAAGTGAGATAACCTGGGAGAAAAGCCCGGAGCTGATGGAGGCGGCCCGGCAGTCCCTCATCTACCGCGGCGACGAGGGCACCGGCTGGAGCCTGGCATGGAAGATCAATTTCTGGGCGCGTTTCCTGGACGCGGAACATGCCTTCCGCATGGTGCAGATGCTGCTGAAACCGGCCCTTGAAGAAGGACGGGAACCTTCGGGCGGGTCCTATCCCAACCTCCTGGATGCCCACCCGCCCTTCCAGATCGACGGTAACTTCGGGGGTGCCGCCGGGATCATGGAAATGCTGATGCAGAGCCACCAGGGATACATTCAACTCCTGCCGGCACTGCCCGGGCAATGGCCGGAAGGGAGCGTGAGGGGATTGCGGTCCCGCGGCGGCTTTGAACTCGATATGGACTGGAAGGAAGGCCGGATCACGAGGGTAAGGGCCTTGTCCCATGCGGGCAACGACCTGAGGATCGACTATGGGGGGGATACCTTTGAAACTTCAACCTGGCCCGGACAGGAAATCATCATAACGGAATGAACAAAAAGTACATACTGGCCGTTGACCAGAGCACAACGGCTACCA
>CAZNQG010000192.1:0-3169 GCA_964575235.1 uncultured Bacteroides sp. | reverse complement strand
CCTGAGGGGCTATACGTTCAGGGATTATCTGAGGATATATCTGCAAAACCGTCTTAGTTTCCGGCTTTATTACGATAAAAGTTACCAGATCCGCACCACCGCAGACCTCGGAGGCAATCCTGCCGACATAGGTTTCTACAATTATTCTCTTGAAGGTGAATTCGGATACAATACAGATGCTTCCTCATTCGCTGCCGTCGCATATACGCATGGAAAAAATTTCAATCGGCAGATGAACCTCCTTGCAGGGCGGGTGGCGGTACAGCCGTTATCCAGGCTGAACCTCAGGTACGATATAACCTGGATGGAATTCCAGCCCGACACCATCGGATATTCGGACATCAGGCTTGAGCACAGCACCCTCTTGAATATTCTGATGGTGGACTACTATTTTACAAATAATCTCTGGGTGAGACTTTTTCTCCAGAACAATACCTATGATGAGCGTTTTTACCTGTACGGACAGTTTGGATGGCGCTTTAAACCTCCATTTGGGGCACTCTACCTGATATATGCCGGGGATAATTATTACAGTCATACTTTAAGCCGGTACTTCGATCACCGGACCCTGTTCCTGAAATTCACTTACCCTTTAGGTATTTAAGCTCGGGCGCCGCCCAATGAAGTATGCCTGGCCTTTCGCTCATGTCTCGGTTTAAATCGTACCGGAAGGTTTGAATAAATCCCTGTCTTGCCTAATTTTGAGAGGATATGAAACCATTTATTCGCGGGTGGATCCTGCTGCTGGCCCTGGGGTTGCTTGCTGTCGACCGAGCCTTCCCGCAGGGCGGCAATGACATAAAGAATCCCATCAGCGTGGGTATCCGTGGAAATTATGGCTTTATCATTCCACATTCCCGGGCCATCGCTGAGATTTCCAACTCCAATCCTTGGGGAATCGAGGCGGAGCTTGCATGGCACCTGATGCGGGAGCGCACATGGAAGCATTGCTACTGCTATCCGCGGACCGGCTTCTCTCTGAATTATTACAATTTCAACTACCCCGAGGTCCTGGGCCATTCGGTGGCGCTTTATCCCTACATAGAACCTTTTATCCGTCCCCAGAAAAAACTGAGCATTACCTTCCGCTTTGGCATAGGACCGGCAGTGGTCACCAAGATCTACGATGCCGAAACCAACCCGCACAATTTCTTTTTCAGCGACTACCTCAGCTTCGTAGCCATGCTCAATGCCGGGATAAACTACCGCATGGGTGAAAGGGTGAACACCCGGATCGCTTTCAATTATAACCATATTTCGAACGGTGGACTGAAGGAACCCAACGTGGGCATGAACTTTCCGACCCTGAATGCGGGATTGGACTACAGCCTGAGCCCGGTTAAGTTTCCAGGCAGGGAAAAGGACACCATGCGTGTCCTGTATACGGACAAGTTCTGGTTCGACGCCTATCTACTGGGGACGGCCAAAAATGCTGAAAAAGGAGAGGAAAAGCGTTATCCGGTAATCGGGGCCGGGATCTACTATAATTACCTTGTGGCCAGGATTATGGCCCTGAATGCAGGAACCGAATGGATCTCCGATTTCTCGGTGAAAGAAAAGATACGCAGGCAGTACCTGACGGACCCGGGATCGGCACCCGACCATAACCGGGCGGCCTTTCTTCTGGGACTGGACCTCCTGTTCGGCAGGTTCAGCTTCCTTTTCCAGTTCGGGGCTTACTATTACGCGCCCTATCCTGCAAGGAACCGGGTTTACGAACGGTACGGGCTGAATTTCAGGTTCACCGAGCGTATGTACCTGGGTGTTAACATCAAGTCGCACGGGCATGTCGCAGACCTGATGGATGCCCGCCTGGGATTTATTTTCTGACGATGCTGCCTGCGCTGGAAGTATTCGCTGTCACAATGCTGCCCTCACCCTTGTAATAAATGCTGCCGGCGCTCGAGGAGCGAAGCTCGAATTCCTCCGCGCCGTAAACCCTCGCATCACCTGCGCTGGAACAGTTTACAATGCATTTGCGGGCAATCAGGTCATAGGCGTAAAGGTCGCCTGCGCTGCTGAGGTCCGCTTTCAGGAGGTCCGTAGTGCCCGATAACCTGGCATCTCCCGAACTGCTGATGTCGCAGTCGACGGCATCCGCAACGAGATCCAGTTCAAGATCCCCGGCACTGCTCAGGTCGATCTTCAGTTCGCCGGTGTGCATTGTGTTTTCACCTTTTACGTCCCCGGCAGAGCTTACTCGTATTGAATTAAGTTCCCTGTACACCAGGTAGATTTTCATGGATTTTGCCCTGCGCACGTTCTGGTCCGTATAGATACGGAGTACATTGTCCCTAACCTCCGTCCGGATTACATCGTGCAGGTTCTCATCGGCTTCCAGCAGGAGGGATATCTCATCTCCCTGCTTCATGAGAACATCAATGCCGCAACTTACTTTCAGGCCGTCGAATTCGCCGACGGCCCTTTCCTCAGAGATCACATTCCCGTTGCCGTAGATCGATTCCCGCACATCGATATAGCAGGAGGTCCCGGCCAGAACCATGATCAGGATAGAAATGCTCAGAATGGTTTTCATGGTTCATGTAGTTTATTTTGGATAGGATCCGAAAAGCCGGTTGAAAAAACGATGAAAGGCATGTCCCCCTTTCACCGGCTCGGCAAACATAAAAATGCATTTGTTGTGAATGAGGCTTACATCCGGGTCACATAACAACTCAAGCGCCTCGGCGGTATCGGAACGTTGCTGGATCCAGAATTGCCGTATGCCTTTGTCGAGGGCCTGCCGGACACTTTCCTCGGTCTGGTCCTGCGGCGTTACAATGTAGATCCGGTCAACCTCCTGAGGGAGATTCCGGATGCTCCGGTAGCATGGATCCCCGTTGATGTTGTCCACATGCGGATTTACCGGGTAAAGTTTGTAACCGTTCATTTTCAGGTGCTCGTAAACCTGCCGCCCGAATTTTTTCGGGTTTCGGGAAACCCCCACGACGGCAAGCTGCTTGGGTTCCAGGAAGGACTGGATGGATGCCAGGGTTGTCATTATTACGATGGGATTTGGTTCAGAATCCAAATTTCCGAAATAATCGGGTTTGGGGAAACCCATATCGGTAGAATTACATAAATTCCCGGTAAACGGGGGCCATATACCGGCAAAAAAAGGGGGTGTCTCAAAAGGGGCACCCTCTTCTTTTTATCCTTGCGGGTCAGA
>CAZNQG010000191.1:0-3273 GCA_964575235.1 uncultured Bacteroides sp. | reverse complement strand
GTGTGTGGTCGGTGATGCTGTGGGAATAGGGTCCCACATTGATCTCCTTGATGCGGTTGTCGATCCTCAGGCAGAGGGTATGATCCCCGGGACCCAGGTAGTCGCTCAGATCGTATTCGTGGGGCGCGACCAGGGAGTTGCGCATGCCGGCTTCCTTCCCGTCCACCCAGAGGCGGGACTCGGTGTGCACCCGTTCCAGGAACAGCAGGATCCTCCGGCCTTTCCAGGAGGCCGGGATATGTATTTCCCTGCGATACCAGGCCGCTCCCAGGTAGTGCTTGCGGGGGGTCAGCCACATCGGGAATTTCAGGTTGTCCGGCTGCCTGAACCGGGCCATTTCCGGAAGGAAATACCAGGAACTGTCGTAGATGCTGCCGGTCCACTGCATATCCAGGCGGATGTCCTGGCCTTTTCCCCGCTCGACCATGGAACCCGGCAAATGGATCCGGTCCCCCAGGTCCCCCGCCCACCATCCGGAGGCCACGCCTTCGTCCCCGGGGTCGGTCCGGAATTCCCAGATTCCCTCCAGGGAGATCCGGTCCTGCCGGTACCTGCATTCCAACAGACCCAGGGTGATCAGCAGCACGGGGACCAGTATTCCCAGAATGTTGATTCGTTTCAGGTGTTTCTTGAACGGTATCATGGTTGATGTGATTTTTTGATTTCCTCCAGGGCCCCGGGAATGCAGCCGATCAATGCCGAACTCACCGCGAACCCCTGCAGGCCGGGAAGCTGTGTAATCTCGAAACAGCGCTCGTAAAAAAGCTTTGCGCCCCCGATCACCACCCAGTCGTACCCGAAAAGGAACCCTCCCAGTGCGGATACCAGGGAGATCCCAAGAACCATGTTGATTTTCATATTTAAGATTTTATGATTCCGGTGAAACCGTCAGTTCGAATCCGCTCCCTTCTTTGCGGATAAGGATCCATTTCCCTTCGGCATCGAATTCCCAGTGATCGGAACCCGGAACCTTGCCCGGGCCTTTTTCGGACCGGATGTAAAATTCCCAGTGATGGGTACGTTCACCCGCAACTGCGAACCGGCTTCCCGATCCGAAAATACCGATGCGGACCGGGGTGATGTAAAAGCCGTCCCCCATCGGTTCGAAAAAGCCAAATTCCAGATCCTCCCCGGGTATGAGAATCACACGGACGGTATCGGAATACAGGGTGTCGCCGCTGCGGATGATGCGGTTGTCCCTGTCCACGACCGTAATGCCGGAGTTCTGTGTCCCGCTCCCCAGGCTGTCCAGCAAGGCCTTGAACTTCCCCGGCCCTCCTTCAGCCGCCGGTCCGGTTTCCTGCATCGCGGTATACTCGGGAAGTTCCACATTGATGCAGTCGGTCAGCTTGATCTTTCCGCTATCGGCCACACACAGGCTGACATTCCTCATGGTCCAGTCCCTCGCATGATTGATAAAACCCGCCTCCCTGGCCGAAATGCTTACGTTTTCCAGCACAACGTTCCGGATCGGCTTTTCCTCGTAGGCATTCACATGGAAAGCCCTTCTGGCATGGGTGGCGGTCACTTCGCTTATGCTCAGGTCGTGGAAATCGGGAATCCCCTTTTCCGGGGGTTCGATCGGAGTGGTCATAACGATCCAGTGCGGGGGTATGGAATCGCGGGAGATGCTCTTGGGAATGACCGGGTAACTGTACGCCGGGTACCAGTTCAATTCGAAATGGAAAGGAAAATTCACGCTGTCCATTTCGATGTGATGGAATCGGATGTCCTCGATAACCCCGCCCCGTACCTTGGCGGACTTAAACCTTATGCCGATGTTCGTTCCGATGGCCTTCAGCCCGTAAACCTCGATGTTGCGCATCCCGCCCGAGGTTTCGCTTCCCAGGGTGAAGAGCCCGTGACCGGCGCGCGTTATGGAATTCCGGTACACGATGTTCTCGGCCGGACGGTTGACCCGGAGGCCGTCGGCATCCCTTCCGGATTTGATGCAGAGGTTATCGTCGTTGCAGTCGATGTCGCAGTTTTCCACCAGGATGTCGCTCGAGGAATCCGTGTTGATCCCGTCCGAGCTGGGACCGAAACCGCCGATGTTGTTCCGGATCACCACACCGTCCACATGCACCCGGCTGCAATAGGTCATGGTAATCGTCCAGAAACCGGAACGCTTGACGGTGAAATCCTTCATCAGGACGTCCTCCGACCCGTAAGCCACGACCGCCCGGACGCGCTTGCAGTCGTAATCGACGGCCCACCGTATGCCCCTGGCGTTATAGTCGGTCCACATCCCGCCGCTGCGCGGCGGATCGCCCCAGAATTTGTCCCACCAGTATTTTCCGTTGCCGTCGATCACACCCTTGCCGGTGATCCGGACGTTTTTTTGCTCATAGATGTTGATCAGGGCAGCGGGCCAGTACATTTCAATCCCGGCCACACGTGTCCAGACATCGGGGAAGGCCGCATCATCCTGTACGGCTTTTATTACAACTCCCTCGTCGATGCGCAGCTCCACGTTCGATTTCACGAACAGCGCCCCGGAAAGGTATGTCCCCTCCGGGAAGGTGACCACACCGCCGCCGGCTTCAGCAGCCGCATCGATGGCCTCCTGGATGGCTTCGGTATTCAAGGTTATACCATCTCCGACAGCACCGTAGTCAGATGCATTGAAAATCCGGTCCGGTATCTTCGCGAAGGAAGGATCGTTAAAAATGGATTCAAGCTTTTTGACGAGGTCGCTTTTACCGTTGTCTGCGCAGGAAGCGAGGGCCATGAGCAGAATGATTCCCGTGACCAGGACCCTGCATGCGTGTTGCGATTCGATGCGTTTCATCCGAATGTGTGTTTTTGGGTTATCCGGTTTAAAGGTAAGCAATCTGCCGTATCAGATTGTGCAACATAATTCGTATTTTGTTTCTTTATTTGTCGAAACTCAGATTCCTGAACCATGAACCGGTATAACAGCACGCTGATAGCGGCGATAATCTTTTTAACCCTTAGCGTATCCTGCATGAATTCCCGGAAGCAGAACGACCCCTGGCCCGAAACCACAACCGAGGCCAGACCGTGGACAAGGTGGTGGTGGATGGGGTCCGCGGTGGACCGCGAAAACATCACGGCCCTGCTGGAAGAATACGCGGCTTCAGGAATCGGAGGTGTGGAGATCACCCCGATATACGGGGCGAAAGGGTATGAGGACCGTAACCTGGATTTCCTTTCGGCCGGATGGATGGAGATGCTGAAAACAACCGTTTCAGAAGCGGACCGGCTGGGCATGGGGGTGGACATGAACCTGGGAACGGGATGGCCTTTCGG
>CAZNQG010000190.1:0-3310 GCA_964575235.1 uncultured Bacteroides sp. | reverse complement strand
ACATAGGGGATGTAGCTTTTATTGAGTTCGTTGTCAAAATACTGCATCTTCTTCCCCGAGAACTTTTGATGCTGAGCCAGGTCAAAGTCGGTGCGGGAATGGATTCCTTCCACTTCCTTGAAACCGATGGGGAACCGGAATTCAATATCGGTGGCGGCATTGGCATAATGGGCGAGCTTCTCATGATCGTGGAAACGATAGTTATCATCACCAAGGCCAAGGGACTTATGCCATTTCATACGTGCCTCCTTCCAGTATTCGAACCATTTAAGTTCTTCGCCGGGACGCACAAAATACTGCATTTCCATCTGCTCGAATTCACGCATGCGCATGATGAATTGCCGGGCAATGATTTCGTTCCGGAAGGCCTTGCCGGTCTGTGCAATGCCGAACGGGATTTTCAACCTGCCGGATTTTTGCACGTTCAGAAAATTCACAAAAATGCCCTGTGCCGTTTCGGGGCGCAGGTATATTCTGCTGGTCGAATCGCTAACCGATCCGAGATTTGTATCAAACATCAGGTTGAATTGCCGGACCTCGGTCCAGTTACGTGAGCCCGATTCTGGATCGGCTATTTCACAGTCCACGATGATTTGCCGGAGCTCTGTAAGATTCTCCTCCTCGGAGGCTTTAATGAACCGGGTACTCACCTGGTTTACTTTTTCCTGTATGGCCAGCACCCGGGGATTTGTGGAAAGGAATTTTACCCTGTCGAAGGAATCCCCGAATTTCTTTTCGGCCTTCTCGGCCTCCTTCTCGATTTTCTCCCTGAGCTTATCAAGGTAGTCTTCGATCAGTTGGTCCGCACGGTATCGTTTTTTCGAATCCCGGTTGTCGATGAGGGGATCATGGAAAGCATCGACGTGACCGGAGGCCTTCCATATCTCGGGATGCATAAAAATCGCGGAGTCGATCCCAACGATGTTCTCATTCAGATTTACCATGGCATCCCACCAGTATTTCCGTATGTTGTTCTTGAGCTCAACTCCGTTTTGCCCGTAATCGTATACCGCGCTCAGTCCATCGTAAATCTCACTGGACAGAAATACAAATCCGTATTCCTTGGCATGTGCGATGATCTTTTTGAATAAGTCTTCCATAATTTCTTCAAAGCTAAGGGAAATGAGATGGCATAAAAGTAAAGAAAATTATCCTTTCGAATTGCAGAAGCTCATGACAGGAATCATGGGGATTTGAGATCAGGCTTGTTATATTTGTATTTCTATTATGTTTCGGCTATGAAGAAAAAAGTTGATTTCCTGGTGATCGGAACCGGCCTGGCCGGACTGAGTTTTGCACTCAAGGTGGCGGATCACGGAAAAGTATGTGTAGTTACCAAAGCAAAGCTTGAGGAGACAAATACCAGCTATGCACAGGGAGGCATTGCCGCGGTGACTTATAAACCGGATACCTATGAAAAACACATTTCAGATACCTTAATCGCTGGCGATGGCCTTTGCAATGAAGAGGTTGTACGGGCAGTTGTCAAGGATGCACCCGCACAGATTGAAGAGCTGATCCGATGGGGTGCAAGCTTTGATAAGAAATCAAACGGAGAATTCGATCTGGCAAGAGAAGGCGGTCATTCCGAAAACCGTATTCTCCATCACAAGGACAATACCGGGGCTGAAATACAAGACAAACTGAGCGAACGGGTAAGGCAACATCCGAACATTGAAATCCTCGAAGAGCATTTTGCCGTAGATCTGATCACACAACATCATTTGGGAATGATGGTAAAGAGGTACTATGACGATATACGCTGTTTTGGTGCCTACGTTCTCAACCTGAAAACGGACCGGGTAATCACCATTCTTGCCAGGTCCACCATGATCGCCGCCGGCGGGGTGGGTAACCTTTACCATACCACCACCAATCCTCCCATTGCGACCGGCGATGGGATAGCCATGGTTTACCGAGCGAAAGGGATCATCGAAAACATGGAATTCGTGCAGTTTCACCCGACGTCGCTGTATCATCCCGGGGAACGCCCCTCCTTCCTGATATCAGAGGCCCTGAGAGGGTTTGGAGGCATCCTGAAAACCTCTGACGGGAAAGAATTCATGCAAAAATACGATGAGCGAAAAAGCCTCGCCCCCCGTGACATAGTGGCCAGGGCAATCGACAATGAGATGAAAGTAAGGGGGGATGATTATGTTTACCTGGATGCCACCCATCTGGATGAGGAACAACTGAAATCCCACTTTCCGAACATCAGCGATAAGTGCCTGAGCATTGGGATCGACATCAGCAGGGATCCGATCCCGGTTGTGCCGGCAGCACATTACATGTGCGGAGGGGTCAAGGTGGATGCAAACGGAAAAACCTGGATCAAACATCTTTACGCTTCAGGAGAAACATCCTCAACCGGGCTTCACGGAGCCAACCGGCTGGCTTCGAATTCCCTTATTGAAGCAATCGTCTATGCCGATCGTGCAGCCAGATCAGCCATCGAGGAGAAAGATAAGATCGGAATACAGGAGAACATCCCCGACTGGAACTACGAAGGGACCACACTTCCCGAAGAAATGGTTCTGATCACACAGAATGTAAAGGAAATGCAGCAGATCATGAGCAATTATGTCGGGATCGTCCGCTCTGACCTCAGGCTCAACAGGGCATTGAACCGGCTTGAGATCATTTACCGGGAAACGGAGGCGCTGTATAAAAAATCAACTTTGTCGAAATCCCTTTGCGAGCTTCGCAACATGATCAATACCGGATACCTTGTCATCAAGATGGCCCAGGACCGGAAGGAAAGCAGAGGCCTGCATTACAATACCGATTACCCCGGGAAAACCGACCTGCATATTTTCTCCTGACCCGGTGCCCGCGTCCTTCCGGCCAGAGAACAGCGGACGTCAGGATATGGGATGGTATTTCTGCCCGATTAAATCAAGTATATCTTCAATCTCCGAAACATCGGTTGATGTAACCAGCCTGAGGCGGATTTCCCGGAAATCCGGCAATCCCTTGAAATAGTGGATAAAATGTCTTCGCATTTCAAAAATCCCCCTGGGCTCTCCCTTCCATTCGAGTGATTTTTTCAAATGGACCCTTGCCAGGTCGATTTTTTTCATAAGACCTGGAGGCGGCAACAACTCACCGGTTTCCAGATAGTGCTTTATGTCCCTGAAGATCCATGGCTGTCCGATGGCGGCCCTTCCGATCATAATGGCGTCAACCCCGTACTGCCGGAAACGCTCAGCAGCTATCTCCGGACCTGTGATATCCCCGTTCCCGATGATGGGGATCTCGATCCCCGGATGATGCTTGACCTCCCCGATCAGGGTCCAGTCCGCCTCCCCCC
>CAZNQG010000189.1:0-3311 GCA_964575235.1 uncultured Bacteroides sp. | reverse complement strand
ACGCCAGGCCAGCACATATCGTAAGGATTGAATCCTTCCTGGAGTGTGACATGGCGCTCGAGGTCTTCGGCCAGGAAATGGCACCGGACTTCCAGCCGGGGGAGATCGTCCTTGTGGACAGTGTGGACAGGCATTCCTACATCTATGGACTGCCGTATATTATCATCACCGACCGGCTCAATTTGCTTCGCTATGTAAAGGCATCCAACGACCCGGAATCCCTTCTACTATTGCCCGCCAACGGTGAGGTGGAAACCATCGAGGTGAACAGGGAGGACATCCGCCAGCTTTTTCAGGTCAAGGGTAAGATCCGGAAATACCATTGAGGGTTTAATCGCTATCTTTGCCTTCATGCAAAAGATCGTTCCAGCCATCGGATCCATGGTTCTGCTCCTCCTGGCAGGCTGCTCAGGCGGCCGGTACCTGGAAATGACAAATGCAGGGGAATCGTACTGCCGGGAAGGGGATTTCCAGGCCGCCTGGGAGACTACCGGGCAGGTCATATCAGAGATCGAGGCAAAGGGAAGGCATGCTCCGGGCAAGACCTATGCCGTGGCCGGCGTTGCGGCCTATGAACTCGGCAAATACGACAGCTCCCTTACCTGCCTTTTGAAAGCACAGCAACAGGAATATTCAGACGGGCAGCTTTTTCTTTACCTTGCCCTGAATTACCGGCAGATAGACAACCTTTCGAAGGAAATAACCGCCCTGGAGACCTACCTGGAACGGTATCCTGACGGAGCCGATGCCGGCACCGTCAGGCAGAGATTATTCCATACCTGCGCAGAAAGCGAGAATTATCAGCTGGCCGAGGAACTCTGGAACGGATTTGACGGCCCATCCCGGGAAAACCTGGATAACAATGTGGTTTACCTGCAATTGAACCGGCGGCAGGACAGGAACAAACTTTGCGACTCCCTGGCCTGGAAAATACTGGAAAAAGACCCCGTTAACGAGGCGGCGCTGGACTGGTTCGCCGAATCCTGCTTCTGGAAGGCGGAAAACACCTACCAGTACCACATGAAAGCCTACAAGGAGAACCGCACGCGCAAACAGTACGCCATACTGCTGGAGGCATTCAAGCAGGTTAATTCGGACTTCCGCAAATCACGCGATTACTACCTGAAACTATACAGGCTCTACCCCAAGCCCGAATACGCCGGTTACCTGGCCAGGATCTTCACCCGGCTGGAAGACGAAGAGAAGGCGGATTACTACCGCAAAAGGGCGGATTGACCGGGAACCCCCCTGGATATTCTGGCCTGCAGGAACCTGAAGACCGCCGGCCGTGACGGTGATATCAACTGCAGAGGAATTGCAGCCAGGTTTCTGCCATAAGCTGGGCGCCCGCCATGCTAGGGTGCACCCCGTCGTACAGCCAGTAGGAAGCCGGGGCAAGCTCAAGGGCCTGGTCGAAGGCCTTCTGGAAGGGCACCCATACGGTCTCGAATTCCTTCGCCAGGGCCCCGGCGATCTTCCGGTAACGGCTGAAGGGTTCGATCCAGGTATCATCCACCGCACTTGTGCCCGGAAGGATAAAGGGTTCGCATACGACCAGCCTGACGCCGGGCAATTCCTCCAGGGTGCGTGTCAGCAAGGCCCTGTAATCCTTTTCGTATATCTCCGGAGTGCCGTCGTACCTTCCCTGGCGCATGTGCCAGTAGTCGTTGACACCGATCAGGATGGACACCTTGTCCGGCTTAAGATCCAGGCAATCCTTCTGCCAGCGTTCAGCCAGCTGGTATACCTTGTTCCCGCTGATGCCCCGGTTGTAAATACTGAGCTGCCTGTCCGGCAGTTCCTCCAGCAGGCCGGCTGCGATCAGGAAGGCATACCCCACCCCGAACGAGGGTCCCCGGTTGGCCGATTCGTCTTTCCGGTCCCTCAGGGCATCGGTTATGGAGTCGCCCTGGAAAAGGACGACATCATTAGGTTTAAAAATATCCGAAGCCGTTGTCGTTCCGGATTTCTTTTCCATGCAAGAGGCAACGGGTGCTGCGATAGCCGGCAATCCTGCCAGGGCAGCCGCGCCTGCACCGGCTCTGCGCAGGAAGGTTCGGCGGGAGGATTGCTCCTCCGGTTTTGGGTTAAATCTGTTCATCGGATCGAAAGGATAATGGCCTCACCAATAGTGCGGCCTGTTTTGTATGCGGAGAAAGAGGGATTCGAACCCTCGGTACGCAGAGCGTACAACGGTTTTCGAGACCGCCCCGTTCGACCACTCCGGCATTTCTCCGGGGTTAAAAATAATGAAATTCATTGGATTCCAAGATCGAATTCTTCCGGCCTGGCCAGGAAAGGATCGATCTGGCTGCTTGTGCGGGCACCGGATCCTCAGGGATGCCGTCGGATCGCCTCCAGGTAGGCCTTCACATAGTCTTCCCTCTGCCTGAACCGGTATTGCATGACCCAGCGCGGGTGCGGAAGGGGAATGATTTCCCCGAACCATCCCTGTTCCCGGTTCAGTTCCCGCAGGTAGTTATAATTTCTTCCTTCCCCCAGGCAAATGGCCCTGTCCCTCCGGATGCCCAGGGCGCACTGCATCTGCATGGTCCGTGAAATAAATCCTTTCAGCGCAATTTCAAGTGCCCTGTCATCGTAATAGTTCAGGTTCCTGCCGGAGCGTGTAAAGCCCAGGGGACTGACGGCGGAGAGGAAGAAACCGGAGAAAAAATCCCCGACCCCGCCGTTGGCCCGGATCACTTCGTAGATGAACCGCGAGGATAGTTCCGATCGTTTCCGGAAGGGATTGTCAATGCCGCATTCCTCCTCAAGCCTGACCGGGTCTGTAAAGGTAATCCCCGTTACCCCGGCTCCGAAACGCCCCGGGTTGATCCCGAGCAGGATCGTGCGGTCCCGCCCTTCCCGGTAAAATTTCCGGAAAAAACGATCCACGACTGCATCCACCCGGGGATCGGCATAGGGATTCAACACCTCCACTCCATCGGGAAGGCTTTCCGTTATGCGAAGGTTCCTGTAAAAGTCTATGGCCCTTTCGGCAAAGCTTCTCATTCAGGGACGGCTTGTGCGGGTTCAGCGGTAGGTTATGATATCGGTTTTGCCATCGCCTGCTGCAACAACCATGTTCACCAGGCCCAAAAAGAGCCCGTGTTCGATCAGCCCCGGAATCTCCT
This sequence comes from uncultured Bacteroides sp., assembly GCA_964575235.1. GTDB lineage: Bacteria > Bacteroidota > Bacteroidia > Bacteroidales > SM23-62 > SM23-62. The sequence goes on along the minus strand of CAZNQG010000189.1, from coordinate 177 downwards.
TGAGACTGCGGCCGGTTTCGTAAGGATCCGCCACCGGCCCCGTTTGCAGATCGGCAATGTAATGCCCGCCGTCGCTCCGGAAGGCCTTCTTCCCTTGCATGCGCAGTGTGGGACCGCACCCCCTTTCGGAAATCAGGTCCAGGCAGCGTTTATATCCGAAAGGAAGGATCTCCACGG
>CAZNQG010000188.1:0-3463 GCA_964575235.1 uncultured Bacteroides sp. | reverse complement strand
ACCGGGACCTGTCCGAAATGCAGTTACGAGAATGCATACGGTGACCAGTGCGAGCAATGCGGTTCATCCCTGGCTGCGACGGACCTGATCCAACCCCGCTCGACCATAAGCGGGGCCAAGCCGGTGATGAAAAAGACCCGGCACTGGTACCTTCCCCTGGATAAATACGAGGGATTCCTTAAGAAATGGATCCTGGAGGATAACAAACACTGGAAACCCAATGTATACGGGCAGTGCAAATCCTGGCTTGACGGGGGACTGGAGCCGCGTGCCGTGACCAGGGACCTGGACTGGGGCATTCCGGTTCCGGTGGAGGGAGCCGAAGGAAAGGTGCTTTATGTGTGGTTCGATGCTCCCATCGGATATATTTCCGCAACCAAGGACCTGACCGGGGACTGGGAAAAATACTGGAAGGACAACGGTACCCGCATGATCCATTTTATCGGAAAGGACAACATCGTCTTCCATTGCATCATCTTCCCGGCCATGCTGAAAGCCGAAGGTTCCTACATACTCCCGGAAAATGTTCCTGCCAACGAATTCCTGAACCTGGAGGGGGATAAGATCTCCACCTCCCGCAACTGGGCCGTATGGCTGCACGAGTACCTGGAAGAGTTCGAGGGCAAGCAGGATATCCTTCGCTATGTCCTCTGCGCCAATGCCCCGGAGGCCAAGGACAACGATTTCACATGGAAAGATTTCCAGGCACGCAATAACAATGAGCTGGTGGCGATCCTGGGAAATTTCGTGCACCGCGCCCTGGTCCTGACCCACAAATACTTCGAGGGTAAGGTACCCGAGCCGGCCGGGTTCGAAAAATACGACCTGGAAGTTCTCCACAGCATCCCGTCCTACCGGGAAAGGGTGGAGAACCACCTCGACCAGTTCCGCTTCAGGGAAGCCCTCAGGGAAGCTATGAACCTGGCCCGCCTGGGAAACAAGTACCTGGCCGATACCGAACCCTGGAAGATATTCGAAAAAGACCCCGGCCGCGTAAGGAACATCCTTTATGTTTCCCTGCAGATCACGGCGAGCCTGAGCGCCCTGATCGAGCCCTTCCTTCCGTTTTCATCCGCGAAACTCTCCCGGTTCCTGAACCTGGAAGGGGTCCGGTGGGCGGACATCGGGAAGGAGGATCTGATGGGCGGGGGACATGCCCTGGGACAACCGGAACTCCTTTTCGAGAAGATCGAGGACGAGGCCATTCAATTCCAGTTGAATAAACTTGAAAAAAGCAAGAATATGAACCAAACGGAGCAAACAGGCATCCCCGCCGCGAAAGAGGATATTTCCTACGATGACTTCAGCAGGATGGACATCCGGATCGCACGCATTCTGGTCGCAGAGAGGGTCCCAAAAACAGACAAACTCATCAAGCTGGAGCTGGATACCGGGATCGACCGGCGAACCGTAGTTACGGGCATTGCCGAATATTTCAAACCGGAGGACCTTCCGGGAAAACAGGTAATCTTCCTGGCCAACCTGGAGCCCCGGACAATACGGGGAATCGAATCACACGGCATGGTCCTTCTGGCTGAGGATGCAACGGGCAGGTTTATTTTCGTTGGTCCCGAGGAGGAAACGGGCAACGGTTCCGCGGTCCTGTAAAGCCCCGTCCACCCAACAGCGTGGTTTTGTTGCTTTGGCGGTCAGCGAAGCCGTCATGGACATTCCTTTACGGTGGGTTCCCCGGAGCCTTTCCGGTTCCTTGTCCCGGACGGGTGGTTATGTGTTGAGGATCCAGGCGTTTTCAAACCGGTCGCGCACCGATGTCAGCATCTCTGCGGCTTCGTCCTGCAGGCTGTAGGTCCCGGCCGTCACCCTGAAATAGCCTTCGCCCGAACACAGGATCCTGGCATTATAACCCTCCTCTACAAGCCGGTTGCGAAGCTGCCGGGCATTCCCGAAATCCCGGAAGCTCCCCACCACAATGTTGTACTCCGGGTCCGGCATGCAGGCCTTTTTCATCGCCTGCGCACCGGTAGTCCCGTACGCAACATCCCGTAACGGCCGGCCGGCATCGCCGGAAGATACGGTCTGCTCCTTGCGCAAACCGTCCGCCGCGGGTACCTCGATGCCCGCGCGGTTAAAATAACCGTAGCGCACCGGAACGACGATCAGGGCTGCAAGCAGGCATGCAGCGGCCGCTGCGTAAGCCCACCTGCGGATCCTCCTTTGCCGTGCAAGGGGATCTGCTTCCGTTGAATAGGCCCGGTAGGCATCCGCTTTTGGATATTTCTCGAATTCCCGGTATTCCAGGTAAGGCAATCCGTAGGATTCAAGCAGGAAATTATTCCCGGCCTCCTCGCTGAACTGGATGCGGTTTTCCCCGTCGGCGAAAAAATATCCGAGTCCCTCGATCGTAAACTTCAAGCCCCTTCGGACATCCTTCCGGATCCTTTCGATATAGGCCTGTGCCCGTTCCTGCACATCCTTGTATCCCAGGCCGCTGGCCTGCGAGGCATACCCGTATAGGAGCCCATCGTTATGAACCAGGTTGCCGTTAAAGAGGATGTGTTTCGAGGGTGGACTGACCGTGCGGCGGCCTGTATCGAAGACGGCAGGTCTGTAATTGGCCACAAATCCCCCCAAACCCGGAAGGATCACGCAATCGTGCTGGAGAAGAAGTTCTTTTATGTATTTCCCGAAATCCAAAACCGTCGATCAGTTTAACAAATTTAGGGAAAATAAGAGGAGGTTCTTCCCGGGTATCGAAATTTCAGGTACTTTTTTTTGGTCGGATGCGTTTTTATTATCTTGGTACTCCCAAACTTTCAGAGCCTTATGCGAATCATTCGTATGGTTGACCTGAAAAGGCAGTATGAACGCCTGAAACCGGAGATCGACACGGCCATCCAGGAGGCCATCGATTCGACCGCGTTTATCAACGGGCCCCAGGTGCAGCGTTTCAGCGATGAACTTGCCGGGTACCTCGATGTGGAACATGTCGTTCCCTGCGGGAACGGGACGGATGCCCTCCAGGTGTCGCTCATGGCGCTGGACCTGCAACCGGGAGACCGGGTCATCACGACTCCCTTTTCCTTCATCGCAAGCATCGAAGTGATAAAACTGCTGCGGCTCGTGCCCGTACTGGTTGACATAGACCCGCTTACCTTCAACCTGGACCCCGCCCTCCTGGAAGGGGCCGTAACGGATAAAACCAGGGCCATCATCCCGGTGCACCTGTTCGGGCAATGCGCAGACATGGAAAGCATCATGCGAACCGCACAGAAGAACGATCTGAAGGTTATAGAGGATACCGCCCAGGCCATCGGTGCGGAATACATATACAGCGATCAGCGGCGGATGAAGGCAGGCACCATCGGGACCCTGGGTACGGCCTCCTTCTTCCCATCTAAAAACCTTGGCTGTTACGGAGACGGCGGAGCGGTTATCACGCGCAGCCGGGAATCGCACGACCGGGTACGAACCATCGTAAACCACGGATCCATGGTCAAGTACT
>CAZNQG010000187.1:0-3885 GCA_964575235.1 uncultured Bacteroides sp. | reverse complement strand
CTGCCTGGCATTCCGGGAAGCCCCCGAAGGCGTGCTTGTCTACCGGCGGATGCGGGTGGCGGAGGTATTTTCCTTTGGATGCCGGGATACGAAGGCTTCGCTCGAATGGCAGCTTGGAGCCCTTAAAAAAAGCATGGATTACAAGGCCGATGTCCCCAACTTCCTGGAGCCATGGTACGGGATCGGACCGGTGGCCGGGGCGTTTGGCATTGATTATACATGGAATCCGGGGCAGGCTCCTGCAAGCAGGCCGAAATTCAAAACCATCGACGAAGCACTTGCACACGATTGGAAGCCCGTTAAAGAAGGTTCCATCGGAAAACATACCCTCCGGATGATCGAATATTTCCTGGACCGGACCAGGGGACTGCTTCCCGTATCCATGAGCGACGTGCAGTCCCCCTTCAACAATGCCACCAACATCGTCGAGACAAGCAATTTCATGCTTTCACTGGTACTGGAACCCGGGAAGGTCATGGAATTCCTGGACCTGCTGGCCGAACTCGAAACGGATTTTTACCGGGAGCAGGAAAAGCTCATCGGGGATGCCCTGGTAAAACCGGGCCACGGATTTGCATCTTCCCGTGTTTTCGAGGGATTCGGCATGAGCGACGATAACTTCGTTATGGTCGACGGGGAAAGCTATATTCGATCCATACGACCCTCCCTGGAAAAGCTGGGAAAGGCTTTCGGCGGTCCCGCGTTCCATTCCTGCGGGGATTACTCGGGCAAAGCTGCCCTGCTCAGGGAGGTGGAGAACCTCCGGATGGTGGACGCTGCATTCACGGTTGAAACGGACCCGGACCCGAATCCTCCCGGGCCGTTCACAGAAGCCCTGAGCCACAGCGGTATACCATTGAATGCCCGCACGGTCGGGAATCCCGGATCGGTTATGGAAGTCATGGAACAGCTCCTCAAACCCGGCATGAAGATCATTGCCGTCACCCATGCCCCCGATCCAGGGGAGCAGGAGAAGCTGTACCGGAGCATTCACAGCCTCTTCGTAAGAACCTGATGCGCTCCGGTTGATATCCCGCCTTTTATGCGTCGATGTTGGCGTACTTGGCGTGAGTCTCAATGAATTCCCGCCGGGGCGGTACGTCATCGCCCATCAGCATGGAGAAGATACGGTCGGCCTCGGCTGCACTTTCAATGGTCACCTGTCTCAGGGTGCGCTTCTCCGGATTCATGGTGGTGCCCCAGAGCTGTTCGGCATTCATCTCCCCCAGACCCTTGTAACGCTGGATGTGGATCCCGCTCTCACTGCCGTTCTTGCTGAACTCCTTGACGGTCCGGTCCCTCTCCAGGTCCGACCAGCAATATCTTTCGTTCTTGCCCTTCCGCACAAGGTACAGCGGTGGTGTGGCGATATAAAGGTAACCTTCCTGGATCAGTTCCACCATGTAGCGAAAAAAGAAGGTCATGATCAGGGTCGTGATATGGCTGCCGTCCACATCGGCATCGGTCATGATGATGATCTTATGGTAACGCAGGCCATCGAGGTTCAGAGCCTTGCTGTCCTCCTCGGTACCGATGCTCACCCCCAGCGCGGTGAAGATGTTTTTAATCTCCTCGTTCTCGAAGATTTTGTGCTGCATGGCCTTCTCAACGTTCAGGATCTTTCCGCGAAGGGGCATGATGGCCTGGAAATGCCTGTCGCGTCCCTGTTTTGCAGTCCCCCCTGCCGAATCCCCCTCCACGAGGTAGAGTTCGGATATCGAGGGATCTTTTTCGGCACAATCGGCCAGTTTACCCGGAAGTCCCGCGCCGGACAACACGTTCTTGCGCTGGACCAATTCCCTCGCCTTGCGGGCTGCATGCCGGGCAGTTGCGGCCAGGATTACTTTCTGGACGATGGACCTGGCATCCCTTGGATTTTCCTCCAGGTAATTGGCGAGTTCCCCGGATATGGCCTGATCGACGGCCCCCATTACCTCCGAATTGCCGAGCTTGGTTTTGGTCTGTCCTTCAAACTGGGGTTCCTGGACCTTTATGGAGATAACGGCGGTCAGTCCCTCCCTGAAATCATCCCCGGCAATATCGAACTTCAGCTTAGCGAGCAGCCCGGACTTCTCCGCATAATTCTTAAGGGTACGTGTGAGTCCCCTTCGAAAGCCGGCCAGGTGGGTACCCCCCTCGATGGTGTTGATGTTGTTTACATAGGAGTGCACATTCTCGCTGAAGGAGGTATTGTACTGTATGGCCATTTCCACGGGGACACCGTTTTTTTCCGTATCGATGTTGATGACCTTTTCGATCAGTTTTTCACGCGTGGCATCAAGGAGTTCGACGAATTCCCGCAGGCCGTGCTCTGAATAAAAGTGCTCGTTGCGAAAGCCCCCGTTCCCATCCCCGTTATCGTTCCCGTTGCCGTTTTCTTCCTTCTCTCGTTTATCGGTTATGTAGAGATGGATGCCCTTATTCAGGAAGGAAAGTTCCCTTAGCCGCGAGGCGAGGATTTCAAAATTGAAATCCGTGGTAATGAATATTGAAGCATCCGGCATAAAGGTTACAATGGTGCCCGTCTTATCCGTTTTTCCGATCGATTTGACCTTGTCCAGGGTTTTGCCCCTCTCGTACTCCTGGACATACACCTGACCATCCCTGTGTACCTCTGCACGCAGGTGCGATGCCAGGGCATTGACGCAGGAAACCCCCACTCCATGCAATCCGCCGGATACCTTGTAACTGTCCTTATTGAATTTACCGCCGGCATGCAGGGTGGTCATGACCACTTCCAGGGCTGATTTCTTTTCCTTTTCGTGTATGTCGATGGGTATCCCCCTTCCGTTATCGGTGATGGTAACCGATCCGTCCTCGTTGATCACCACTTCAATATGGTCACAAAACCCGGCCAGGGCCTCGTCTATTGAATTGTCGATTACCTCGTATACCAGGTGGTGCAAACCTTTCGTGCTGACATCCCCGATGTACATGGCCGGCCTTTTCCGTACCGCTTCCAATCCCTCCAGCACCTGTATGCTTTCGGCCGAATACTGCGAATTATTTGTGTTATCCTTATCTTTCATCTTGATCTTCTCAATTAATATAATCCAACCTAACCCTTAATGCCTGTAATGCACTTAAGTCTGTGTTTGGAGTCGGTAAATCAGGGTGAATTTATGGCTTCAGGTTGCTTCCCGCACGATGCACTCAGGGGGTTAGGTTAGAACTTTGTTCCGATTTTTTGTAATCTCTTTATATCTGTCTCTTATTCAGTAATTTACAAGGCAGACTCTCCATCTGCGCTATACGGTGTAAAAATACGAAAAAAAAGTGGTTTCTTAAGCATAAAAACGCCTAAAAATCAGGGGGTTTATCAACATTGTATCAACACGCCGGAATACCCCTGATCAAAGGGCATAGGTGAAGCCGAAAAGGACGTTGAAACCCATGCCCGGATACCGGTTCCAACTCTGGTTCCGGGCACCCAGGATGTTGTTCAGGCGCACGAACCCGGAAAGGATCTTGGTATACCGGTATTCAAGTCCAAGGTTGAGGTCAACGAAACCATCCAGGGTGATCATGTCCGTATCCATGGAAGTCCCCGGAGCATACCGTTTTCCAAGGCAATAAACGCCAAGGTCGATCAGAATCTTGTTCTTCAGGTTATACCTTCCGTCCAGGGAAACCGATAGACCGGGCAGGTGCCACGGTTTTTCCTGTGCATCCATGCCATAGTAATCGTACGTTAAAGACAGCAGGGAATGGAAGCGTTCCGATTGCCGGTATTTCAGTTCGCCGTGCACCCGTATCCATTCCACGTCGTCGTAAACCACGTTAAAGGTATTCCCGAGAATATCCAGGTTATCGTTGACGAAAAGGGCCATATTCCCGACCAGGGTGTAGGCGGCGTTCAGGTCGTAGGAGATCTGCCTGCTGAAA
>CAZNQG010000186.1:0-4020 GCA_964575235.1 uncultured Bacteroides sp. | reverse complement strand
GTCCAGACGGTCGTTGGGAGCGTTCAACAGGATGTATTTGTTGTCGCGGGATTTCAGGACGGCCCGGATCCGGAACAGGAGCCTGTTGAGTAATTCCTTTTTCCTGCTGTCCAGGTCCGTTCTCGCTACCAGTACCGCTTCGGATTCCATCACCACATCCGCCTCCTTCAATCCATTGCTGATCAGGGTACTGCCCGTGCTGACAATATCGAATATGGCATCCGCCAGCCCGACGCCCGGGGCGATCTCCACCGAGCCGCTGATCACGTGGATTTCGGCATCGACCCGGTTTTCAACCAGGAAGCTGCCCAGGATATTGGGATAGGATGTCGCTATCCTTTTGCCCTCCAGTTGTGCAGGACCAAGGTATTCCACCCCCTTGGGCAGGGCAATGGACATCCTGCACCTGGCGAACCCAAGCCGCTCGATGACCTCCAGTTCATGGCCCTTCTCCCGCACCACGTTTTCTCCGACAATTCCAACATCCGTAACCCCGTCGAAGACGTACTGGGGAATGTCATCGTCCCTCAGGAATACCGTTTCCAGCGGGAAATTCAGGGAAGCGGACAGCAGTTTGCGGCTTCCGTTTGCCAGGTTTATCCCGGATTCCTTCAGCAGTTCCAGCGATTTCTCGCTGAGCCTGCCTGATTTCTGAATACCTATTTTCAAGTTTTCCATATCCGAACAAAAAAAAAGGTTTGCAGAATTCTGCAAACCTTGATTAGTAAAGATTATTCGATTTTCTGCATACCACGGCCCGTCATCTGTGATGATGATGAATCAGATATGCAGGTGATTGCTTCATTTTCTGATGGTTTGATGCAATATTAGAAAGAAAAGTTTAAACTTTCAAATATAATGAGCTAAAATATAACAAACAGTAAGTATTCCCGGGTTCAGATATCCTTCAGAAGTTTGTTCGCGGGACTGTTATGGATGGATTCCAGAATTCCTTTCTGGAACTTCGAGATGGTTGTCAGCTTTGGACTTTCCTCGGCCATCAGCCGCTCATCCCCTCTCAGGTCCAGTTGCTCGATCAGGAATGCCATGGTGATTCGGTTGATATCGACGGCCGGGACATATGCGTTTTCCCGGGGACTCTGGGTGGCGGCCTCAACCAGGAGTCCCGCGTCCAGCAGGTCAAACAGGATATCCCGGACAAGCCGCACCGGAATGCCCAGATCGTGGCTCAACTCCACGGAGCCCTGGGGGGGGTCCCCGTTCTCGAACCGCTTGATAACGGTATACATGACCAGGAAGGTCAGCAGCCTTTTATTGAACGGGGTAATGTTCAGGGAAACCGCTTCCAGTTCGTATTTCTCAATGTTCTGATAAGCAAAGGACAGTTCTGCTCCCAGCAGGACGATCAGCCAGGAAAGCTGCATCCAGACCAGGAAGAGCGGGAATGCGACAAAGCTTCCGTAGATGGCGCCCAACCTGCCCACCTCGCCCTGAAAATAAAAGTAAACATACTGTGTAACCTGAAATATAACGCCCGCGATGATCCCGGCATAAAGGCCGTATTTGAATTGCACTTTGGTGTTCGGCATGATCACGTACAGAAGCGTGAAAAGCAGGAATATCAGTGCATAGGGTATAAGCTTGATCAGGAAAATCAGGACCGGTCCCAGGTAACCGAGAATAACGGAATCGCTGTTGCCGGCCATGCTGCTCAGGAATCCGGTGATGGTGCTGCTGATGAAGAACAGGATGGGCAGGACCAGCATCATGGAAAGGTAATCGGCGAACTTGCGTGCGAAGGGCCTGGACCTGCGGATCTGCCAGATGACGTTGAAAGAATTCTCGATGTTGCCGAGCACTTTCATGACCGACCAGAGCAGGAGTACGAGTCCGATTCCGGCAATGACACCACCGTTGATATTCTGCAGCATGGAATTCGCAAATCCGAGGATGTACTCCACCACGTCCGCCAGTTCGGGCTGTTCGGCAACCCTTTCCCGGATGACGGTTTGAAGGCGGCTCTCGAACCCGAATCCTTTGGCAATCCCGAACACCATGGCGGCTATGGGAACCACGGACAGCAGGGAATAATAGGTCAGTGCCGATGCCCGTAGCTGGATTCGGTTTCCCTTGAATTCCTGTAAAGCAAGCAGGATGATCCGAAGTCCCCGCAGCAGAATACCCAGAACGGGATGACGGGATTTGACATCGATCTGCCAGACACCGGTGGTTATGAATTCCAGTATTCTTCTTATCATGCTTATTTCTTTATGGATATCCTGATCCTTTCACCACCGTCCGACACCCTCCTCAGAGCGCCCGTATCGCCCCGTATTTTTCCGAAGACGTTTACGGTGCTTAAGCCCCGGGATTTCCTTCATATCGATGCAAATATTCCAAGCAGGGTATCCGCGAGTCCCCTAAGTTAATTATTTATCGCTTATAAAAATTCTGTTTAACTTTGTTTAAATCCTTTCGAAATCATGCGAAAGCTTCTACTGGTAATCCTGATCATCCTTGCCTGCTGTTCTGCAAATGCGCAGCAGGAGCCCCGGAAAGGCACACGTCCTCCGGCCGTGGCCGGATCCTACTATGCATCCGATCCGGAAGATTTGAGTCGGGATCTGGAATTCCTGTTCAGCCGGGCCCTGCCCTCGAAGGGTGGCGGCACCGTCCTGGCCCTTATTGCTCCCCACGCAGGCTACCCCTTCTCGGGTGAAGTCGCAGCCAGCAGCTATACTCAACTGGATCCGAAAAAGGATTATAAAAACATATTCATCATCGGCAATAGCCACCGTTATGCATTTGAGCGGGCTGCCGTTTACCGGTCCGGCAATTTCCTGACGCCACTGGGAGAAGTCAAGGTGGACATGGAACTGGCAGATATGCTCGTTAAGGAACACGGTGTGTTCATGGATTACGACCGGGCCCATCTGAACGAGCACAGCCTTGAAGTCCAGCTGCCCTTCCTGCAATATTACCTGGAGAAGGAATTCCAGATCGTACCCATTCTCCTGGGCACACATTCGGAATCCGTTTGCAGGAAGATCGCCGAGGCTCTCCGGCCATACCTGAACGAGGACAATCTCTTCGTCATCAGCTCGGATTTTTCGCACTATCCCGATTACCGGAATGCCAACATCGTCGACATCAACACCGCCAACGCCATCTGCACCAACGATCCGAAGCAATTTTTAAATGCACTGAAGCGGAACGAGGAGAAAAATATTCCTAACTTAGCCACGTCGGCATGTGCCTGGCCCTCGATCCTTACCCTGCTTTATATGACCCGGGATGACCGGGAAAACCTGGAATACGACCTGGTCCGGTATCAGAACTCAGGAGACACAAGGATCGGCGACAAGTCCAGCGTCGTCGGCTACTGTGCCATCACAGTCCGTAAGAAAGATAACAAAAGGAACTCAACGTTTATGCTCAGCGAGGAAGACAAGCTGGTCCTGATGGATATCGCCAGGAATACGCTGGACTCCTACATACGGAAGGGCACCGTCTACCCGGTGAGTGACCGGGACATGTCCCCTGCCCTCACAACCCATACCGGTGCCTTCGTGACCCTCGAGAAAAACGGCAAGCTCCGGGGCTGCATCGGACGTTTCCAGCCGGACCTTCCCCTTTACGAAGTCGTGCGGGACATGACCATTTCAGCTTCAACCAAAGACTACCGCTTCAAACCCGTTACCCCGGAAGAGCTGGATGAAATCGAACTTGAGATATCGGTCCTCACCCCGCTCGTTCCGATCAGCGATCCCTCCGAAATTAAACTAGGTGTCCACGGGATCTACATGAAGAAAGGACCCAATTCGGGAACCTTCCTTCCACAGGTGGCAAGGCAGACCGGATGGAACCTGGAGGAATTCCTGGGACATTGCGCCAGGGACAAAGCCCAGATCGGATGGTACGGCTGGAAGGACGCAGAATTGTCCGTCTACGAGGCCCTGGTTTTCAAGGAAGGCTATTTCAAACACGAGTAGACCCTTGCAATGCCCTATGCGCTGGTTCCCATCGGCATTACCGCGATACTGGCATACAGCTTTACCC
>CAZNQG010000185.1:0-4023 GCA_964575235.1 uncultured Bacteroides sp. | reverse complement strand
AATGCCGAAACCAAGAATGCCGAAACCAATAAGACCGAAACCAAGAAGGCCGAAACCAAGAAGGCCGATGCCAAGGAAACCGAGGCCGGGAAATCCCAAACAGATAAGTTAGAAACCCCGGAGGCCGGGGAACAGAAGGATTCGACAGCAGCCCCTGCCGTCAAGGAATACGGCGATTCGGCAGGTGATTTTGACTGGGAGGGCTATGAGAAAAAGGAAGTAAAAATCTCCGATGAACAGCGTGCCAAGTTTGAAAGCATGTACGATGAGACCCTTTCAACGATCGCAGAGGCTGAGGTTGTGGAGGGAACGGTTATTTCCATGAACAAAAGGGAGGTCGTCATCAACATCGGTTATAAATCCGAAGGTATCGTCAGCCTGAATGAATTCCGTTACAATCCCGAACTGAAGGTTGGGGATACGGTGGAAGTATATGTTGAGAGCCAGGAGGACAAGAAGGGGCAACTGGTGCTTTCACATAAAAAGGCACGTGCCATGAAGTCCTGGGACAGGGTGAACGCAGCACTCGATCAGGATGAGATTATCAAGGGCTATATCAAGTGCCGCACCAAGGGCGGAATGATCGTGGATGTATTCGGTATCGAGGCTTTCCTTCCGGGCTCCCAGATCGATGTCAAGCCCATCCGCGACTATGATGCCTATGTGGGCAAGACCATGGAATTCAAGGTGGTCAAGATCAATCATGAATTTAAAAATGTTGTGGTAAGCCACAAAGCACTCATCGAGGCCGAGCTGGAACAGCAGAAAAAGGAGATCATTGCCAAGCTTGAAAAAGGCCAGGTACTGGAAGGCACCGTAAAGAACATTACGTCATACGGTGTATTCATTGATCTTGGCGGTGTCGACGGGTTGATCCACATTACGGATTTGTCCTGGGGCAGGGTGAACCACCCGGAAGAAATACTACAGCTCGACCAGAAACTCAACGTGGTCATACTGGATTTTGATGATGACAAGAAAAGGATCGCTTTGGGACTTAAACAGCTCACGCCGCATCCCTGGGACTCCCTGGATGAGAAGCTCCAGGTAGGGGACAAGGTAAAAGGCAAGGTGGTGGTCATGGCCGATTACGGGGCATTCGTCGAGATAGCGCCCGGGGTTGAAGGTCTGATACACGTATCCGAGATGTCCTGGTCCCAGCACCTGCGCAGCGCACAGGAATTCCTGAATGTCGGGGATGAAGTTGAAGCCGTGATCCTTACCCTTGACCGTGAGGAGCGGAAGATGTCACTGGGCATGAAGCAGCTGAAGCCAGATCCATGGGAAAAAATTGAAGAAAAGTATTCCGTTGGATCAAAACATAAGGCAAAAGTTCGTAACTTTACTAACTTCGGAGTGTTCGTTGAAATAGAGGAAGGTGTGGACGGTCTGATCCATATTTCAGACCTGTCCTGGACAAAGAAAATAAAGCACCCGGCCGAATTTACAGCCATCGGGGAGCAGATCGAGGTAGTCGTCCTGGAAATTGACAAGGAGAACAGGCGTTTGAGCCTGGGACATAAGCAACTGGAGGAGAATCCCTGGGATGTATTCGAGACCGTATTCACACAGGGCTCGGTACACGAAGGAACGGTCCTTGAAATTGTTGATAAAGGCGCGGTGGTCGCCCTTCCATACGGCGTTGAAGGTTTCGTTACGCAGAAGCACATGGCCAAGGAAGACGGATCAAAGATGAAGGCAGATGAAAAGCTTGATTTTAAAGTTCTTGAATTCAACAAATCTGCCAAGCGGATCGTTCTGTCTCATACCCGGACCTTCGACGACAAGTCAAGAAAATCCGAGGTGAAGGCGAAAAGAACGGAAGGAGCTGAAGCCCAGCGTGCCACCCGGAAACCGAAAACCAGCATTGAGAAGACGACGCTCGGGGATATTTCGGAACTGGCAGCCCTGAAGACGGAGATGGAGAAAAACGAGAAGAAGAGCAGGGCCAAGGAGGATGCCAAACCCAAGGAGACTGAAAAGACCAAAGAAGGCTCCTCCAAGTAAAAAGCAGGCATACTCAAAAATATCAGCATATGGAATTCAAGATCGAAAAACTGGACAGCTACACATTGATTCAGGTCTTGGAGGAGAAGCTTGACACGCACATTGCCCCGACCCTTAAATCAGAGCTTGTACTGGTTTCCGGGAACGGTGAAAAAAACATTGTGCTCGACCTGGAGAAAGTTCGGTATTGTGATTCTTCCGGCCTCAGCGCTATCCTGGTGGCCAATCGTCTCTGCAAGAACGCAAACGGCACCTTTGTGCTGACCGGCCTTAACGAAGCCGTCGAGAGGCTGATCACGATCTCTCAACTGGATACGGTTCTGAATATTGCAAACACCGTTGAAGAGGGTGCAGAACTGATCAAGTCAGCCGAATAAGGTCTCGCGGTGTTGTTTGGATTGACTATACTGGGCAGCAGCTCTGCCCTTCCCACATCTGAAAGATTCCCGACCGCTCATTTGCTGAATGCGAATGAGCGGTTCTTTTTAATCGATTGCGGAGAGGGTACACAGATGCAGCTTCGCAAATACAGGCTGAGGCTGGGGAAAATCAACCACATCTTCATCTCGCATATGCACGGGGATCATACCTTTGGCCTGTTCGGCCTACTTTCATCCTTTGACCTGCTGGGCCGTGAGGAACCCCTTCACATTTACGGCCCCGAGTTGCTGGAGGAAATGCTGCTGGACCATTTACGGTTCTTTCACAACGATCCGGGTTACGAGCTGTGTTTTCACCGGATACAGTGCCGCAGGACCGCACTCATTTACGAAGACAGAAACATTGAGGTTACCAGCCTGCCTTTGTTACACCGGATCCCGACCTGTGGGTTCCTGTTCCGGGAAAAACCAAAGGAGCGCAACATACTGAAGGAAAAAATACGAGAATACAACATCCCGATCCGAAAGATTGTTGAAATTAAGAGGGGAAGCGACCTTGAGCTCAGCGACGGTACGGTGATCCCGAACCGTGATCTGACATTGCCGCCCCGGCGTCCCCGGTCCTATGCCTATTGCTCGGACACCCGCCCCAACGAGGCCATCATCCCGCTCATCCGGAACGTGGATATCCTGTACCACGAAACCACATTTCTGCATGAAGATGCAAAACTCGCACATGAGACCTTCCATACAACCTCCAGGCAGGCCGCGAAACTCGCAAAGAAAGCCGGGGCACGAAGGCTGCTTATCGGGCATTTCTCTTCCCGGTACAAGGATCTTTCGGAGTTCGAAACGGAGGCAAAACAGGTATTCCCGGATACGGTTGCCGTAAACGACGGAGATGTATTCAAGGTAGATTAAATGATTATCTTTGACTTCCAAAGGTCGCATGTATGACGCAGGAAACCATCCATATACTCGATTTTGGATCGCAATACACCCAGTTGATTGCCAGGAGGATACGTGAACTCAACGTGTATTGTGAAATACACCCCTTCAACCGGATACCGGAGCCGGGTCCCCATGTCAGGGGGATCATCCTTTCGGGCAGCCCTTTTTCGGTCCGGGATAAGAATCCGCCGATACCGGATCTGCAGGAAATCCAGGGCAGGCTGCCCCTGCTCGGTATATGTTATGGCGCCCAGTACCTGGCCCAGGCCAACGGGGGTGAGGTTCAGCCTTCCGCCCAGCGTGAGTATGGAAGGGCCAATCTTTCTTTCGTGGACCGGGATTCCCTTCTGCTGAAACAGGTATCCTCCGGGTCCCAGGTCTGGATGTCTCACGGGGACACCATCATGAAGCTCCCGGACCGTTACCGGGTCATTTGCAGCACCCGGGATATCAAGGTGGGAGCCTTCCAGGTGGATGGTGAGTCTACCTACGGACTGCAATTCCATCCCGAGGTGTATCATACGGATGACGGGAAACGGATCCTGCGAAATTTCCTGGTCGATGTTTGCGGTTGCAGCCTTTCATGGACACCGGATTCCTTCGTTGAATCGACCGTAGGGGAACTCCAGGAAAAACTGGGTCAGGATCATGTGGTACTGGGTCTTTCCGGCGGGGTGGATTCATC
>CAZNQG010000184.1:0-4067 GCA_964575235.1 uncultured Bacteroides sp. | reverse complement strand
CGGAGGGGCAAGGACTTCGGGAACCAACGACAAGGCGGGATCGGCCCTGAACCTGCTGCGCTGGGTTTCTCCGCGGACCATCAAGGAGAATTTTTCTCCAGCGGAGGACTACCGTTATCCTTATATGGGAAATTAGATCGCACCTTTTTCCCGTACAGGGGGAGTCTGTTGAAAAAACACTTTCCCCTTTCTTGTTTATTTTTATATTTTGGTACACGGCTCATTTAAATGTTCCGCAGGGATTCCATATGGATGCGCGTAATCCGGAATAAATACCTGATCGCGGTGCTCGTTTTCCTGGTCTGGCTGATGGTTTTTGACCGCCACAGCCTGATCGACCGGGTAAAGTATCTCCGTACCAGGCAGGACCTGGAAGACGAAAAGCAATATTACATTGAACGAATCGAAGAAGACAGCCGGCGTCTGAACGAGCTGAAAACAGACCTCGATAACCTGGAGAAGTTCGCCCGTGAGCAATATTTCATGAAAAGGGAGAACGAGGATGTCTTTGTGATCGTCACCGAGGATTAAAGCGTCCAGACGCCCTCCCTCTGGATTTTCCGAAGGATCATCAACAGGTCCCCCGCCGATGCATCCCGCAAACCTTTTTTCCCCCGGCCGTCCAGAAATTCGGCAGCGGCCTGGCGAACCGGCATGGGCGGATAGAATTCCCTCCGGGCATAATGCATGAATTTCAGGGTACGGAACCGGTTGAACCAGCGGAAGAACCTTTTGTAAAAACTCTTTTCGCCGGCTGCATTACCGCGGATCTCCTCGAGCCTCGAAGTGAATTCACCTTCAAGATTTTCCCGTATGGTTTGCGGCCAGGAACGGTAAAGCCCGTGGATCTCATCCGCGGATGCCCCGTAGAGCTTCGGGACATCCTGGATAAAGGCTTTCAGGTCATCGAACGACCGGGGGTGATAGGATTCCAGGCTATCGATCTCGCCGGAAAGAAACCGGCCGATGACGGGACCCGTGCCAAATGCAACCCTGCGGGATGGCCTGGGGGAGGGGTATACACAGGTTGTGTTCAGGTCGTGGAAATCCCCGAGCTGGATAAGCTTCTGGAGAAAGTAAAAATCCTCGCCGGCCTTTCGACGGTTCATTCCCCCCTGCGCGGCATAGACACCTGCCCTGACGCAGAATGCCGAGCCGATGGTATGATAGGCCTGGGGATGGCCTGCATAACGAAGTCCCTGGATGTAATACCTCAGGTGAAGTTCATACTGGGCGATCCCACGGTAGGCCTGTTCGGGGAAATGGGAACCCCTGATCGGATGCTCGAAATAAACGGAACAGGCCAGGGATGCCGGATCCGACCTGAAATGATCTTCAATCTCGAGAAGGTAATCCGGATCGCAGACGGTATCGGCATCCAGGGAGACGATGATGCCATCCGGGCGGTCCAGTCCATCGAACCTGCTGAGGGCATGATCCATGGCCAGTTTGCGCGCCAGGCCGGCTCCCGCATGTTTCCTGCTGATCCCGCTCATATGTGTAAACATCAGGCTAAATGCCGGGTCCGTATGTTCCCGGATGAAACCGCGGATCTCCCGCTCGGTGGAACGGTTGTTTTCCAGCACCTCTTCCGGGTCATCCTCGCAGGAGTTCAGGGCGACGATCACTTCCACGGCACCCCGGGGTGGCGTACAGCTTCTTAATGAATGCAAGGTTTGCAGGACGCCGGGTTCGTCCCGTGCTGGAATGGCAACCACCAGGGAGAGATCGCTTCGTGAATGCCGGCCGGCGAGATGGGGATCAAGGCTGACCTTATCCAGATAAGCCTTAGCAAAAGGCATTAATTCTTTTCTTTTTCCTTTTCCTTACGGTATTGTTCGTTAAGGCCTTCCAGAACGCTCCTGGTGATGTCAAGCCGTTGGTTGGCATACAGGACATTATCGCCGAAACTGTTGCTGAAGATAAACTGGTAATTGTAATCCCTGTTGTATTCCTCGAGGTATTCCATGATCTTGTTGATCAGGCGCCGGTTCCTTACCTGTTCTTCTTCTGCAAGTTGCATGGTCAGCTCGTCGCGGAGCTGCAGAAGGCTTTGCTGTTCCTGCAGCAACTGCTGCTCGAGCTCTGCAGCCTCCCTTCTGGTTACCAGACCCTTCTGGACCTTGTTCTGGTAGTCAAGGGCGGAGGATTCGTACTGCCTTCCGCGCATGTTCAGTTCGGCTTCGAGTTCCGATTGTTTATCCGCAAATTCATCCTGCAGGTCAAAGTAGTAATCATAGTTGTTCAGGAGTGTATCGATATTGATGTAAACGATGGACATACCGGGCATTTCCCGGCTGACCGATTCCGGATCGGTATCGGCCCTGGATGCATTGCCGTGGCTGAAATGCAGGTAAAAGAGGGCTCCGACGGCAAGAAAGAGGACAGCATTCAGAATGAGCGAGATATTTTTCATCTTAAGGGATGATTAGGGGTTTGTGAAAATCCATGCAAATATATGGATTTTCTGAAATAAACCGCCGGGAAGGGATCAAAACTCGGGACAGGGTATCATGTGGCGCTTCTTCTTCTTGCGGTGCGTGGTGAATTCATAGACCAGCGCGATTTCATGGGAGCCCCAGGTGGAGGTGAGCAGTTTGCTGATGGTAAAATCATAGCTGTAGCCGATGCTGAACTGATCGATTTTATAACCGATCAGGAAACAGACGGCATCCCCGCGCATTTCATTGCTGATGATGGGGAGTCCCCTGTACCAGAATCCGAAAACAAGAGGGTTTTTGTACCAGTAAAGGCCTATGTCAAGCTGCTTGATGTGATCCTGGTACTTGAAGAGGCCCGCAAGCGAAAGGGTTTCATCGATGGGCTTGAGCAGTCTTCCCTTGCGTACGACCTGGTAGCCTCCAAAAGCACTGAATTTCATTTTCACATGGTTGTTTTCCACATCGTACAGTGAAGTGTTCGGACGGAACAGGTGGTCCACGGCCGCCCCCGCCCACATCCGGTCCGAATAGACCAGCACGGAGAGGGAAGCGTCAATGGCTCCCTTACGCTGCAGGGAGGGGACCTGGATGGTGGGGGTGATCCCGCTCGGGGAGATCTGGTCCCCCCAGATCAGCTTTGCGAAATTGATTCCTGTCTGTGTGTAGAGGAAATGAATTCCCGGCCGGATGTGCCAGAGGTCTGTCACCCGTATGTCGTATGAGTACTGCACCCCGACGTTGGTGGTGCTCAGATCACCGGAACCCGCTTCATCTCTCATAATGAGCAATCCGAGCCCGCTGTTGAAATTAGAGAAGTAATGATCGTATGAGAACAGGTACGTTACGTATGCTTCTGGAATTCCGGGCCACTGGTTGCGGTAAGTGCTGGCCAGCCTGTGCTGCTGGGTGGCCCCTGCAAAAGAGGGAGCAAGGTACAGGGGAGCGGAATAAAACTGGGTCAGCTGGGGGTCCTGGGCATGCGAATAGAGTGAAAAAACGATTAAAGATAATATGGTGGTAAGTCTTCTCACGCCACTGGTTGTGAATCAATTAATCTACTAAGATAGCCAAAATCAGACAGTTTGAAAATATTCAATTTTAAGGGAAGCCCTTAAAAAAGATATTAACAACTGCTTTTCCGATTAGGCCTCAACAGCACTAAATTAAACGAAATCGCCCGTTATTTGTTTCAAATAGCCGCGGATTTCCATAAAAGCGGGCAATTGCATGGGCAATATCCGTGCAGGATACATTAACCATGGCTGAAGGGCTTTGGGACGGGGAAGGGCATTCGAAAGTAGAGAGTAGGATGCCGGGATGGATGACTTTAGCGTCTGATCAGGGTGACGTCGCCGCTTTTAACAAAGGTTTTCCCGTTGCTGAATTTCCCCCTGGCCTTCCAGATGTATACTGCCTGTGCCGCAAGCTTTTCCTGGTAATATCCATCCCATCCGATGTGGACATCGCTGGTCTCAAAGATCTGCAGGCCCTGGCGGTTGAATATCTTCATCTGGTATTCCACGAGTTCTCCCGTTACGGCCGGGTAGAACACATTATTGTTGAAATTGTTTGGCTCGCAATATCCCCCGGTAGGGCCGCTCAGGTTGGGCGTAAAAGCCGTTGGGA
>CAZNQG010000183.1:0-4088 GCA_964575235.1 uncultured Bacteroides sp. | reverse complement strand
CTGTTCTACGATGTGCCCCTGCCATGGGATACCATTCCTCCGTGGGACACCATCATGCCCCCGGATACCTTTATCTACGATGGATTTCACTGGTACGGTGGCGTTCTTCAGCAGGTCATAGATCCCTGGGAGGAACACGCTGTGACCTGGTCCAACCAGCCCAAGACCACGGAATCGAACCAGGTTTACATTACGCCCTTTATCCGGAACGCAAATTTCATCGAGCTGGATATAACACGGCTGTTCGTGCACGCCGAGATCTCGGCTCCCTATTACGGAATGATGTTCAAGCTATCCCCGGAACCGATATTCCCGGGCTTCCGCTTTGCATCGAGCGACTACAAGGAACCCTCCATGCGCCCGAAGCTGAAGATCCATTATACCATACCATTTGATTAATACATCCATGCCCGTCGATTTTTCCGGCGGGCATTTTTCATGTTCCGGCCATCCCCGACAGGTTCTCCAGGGCCAGGTACATGGCCTGGGTGCCTTTTTTGCCCTTGCCCATAGCCATGACCGAGAGATAGAGCTGTTTGGCAAGCGCCAGTCCAGGGAGGCTGAGTTTCATTCGTTCGGCTTCCTGAAGTGCGATGCCCAGATCCTTGACGAAATGCTCGACGAAAAAGCCTGGCTCGAAGTTCCCCGCCACGATCTTCGGGGCCAGCACATCCAGGCTCCAGCAGGCTGCCGCCCCCTTGCCTATGGAAGCGAGCATGGTGCTGAGATCGAGTCCCGCTTTCCTCCCGTAAACCAGTGCCTCGCATACCCCGATCATGGTACCCGCGATGGTGATCTGGTTGCACATCTTGGTGTGCTGTCCGGCCCCGGCGGGTCCCTGGTAGACCATGTTCCCGCTGAATACACCCAGGATGGGCCTAAGCTGCTCGACGATCTCCTTTTCCCCGCCGATCATGACGGACAGGGTCCCGTTCTGCGCACCCAGCTGTCCCCCGGACACGGGCGCATCGATAGCGTGGGCCCCGGCCTTCCTGCAGGCTTCGTCAATCCGCACGGCCAGGTCCGGCAATGTGGTGGTCATGTCGATGACCACCGAATCCCTGCGGAGGGTTTTAAGGATGCCGTTCTCCCCGAAATACACCTGTTCAACATCCCGGGGGTACCCGACCATGGTGAATACAAGGTTGCACTGTGCCGCCAGTTCCGAAGGGGAGTCGTACCATTTACATCCGGCGGCCAGGAGTTTTTCCGCCTTTTTCCTGCTACGTGTATATACCGAAACCCGGTATCCGGCCTTGACCAGGTGCATGGCCATGGGGGCGCCCATGATGCCCGTTCCGATCCAGCCTATGCTTGCTTCTGAAGTTTCAAGGTGTAATGCTGACATGGAGATCCGATTTAAATGAGTGAACCGGAAATATACTATATTTAGAGCAAAGACAGGGACAGGGAATGAAAATACTAATCGCTCCGGACTCCTTCAAGAATGCGCTACCGGCCCTGGAGGTTGCAGAAGCCATCGGCAGGGGAATCCGCAGGTCCATGCCGGATGCCGGGTTGCGGATCCTGCCCATGGCAGACGGGGGGGAGGGGACCGTGAATGCGGTGATCCATGCCAAAGGCGGCAGACGTATTACGGCAAGTGTTCACGATCCGCTGATGCGGAAGGTGGAGGCTGCCTATGGGATCACTGCTGACGGCCGGACCGCGGTAATCGAAATGGCGGCAGCCTCGGGTATCCAGCTTGTCGGACCGCAAGAGCGTAACCCATGGATCGCCACGAGCTACGGAACGGGGGAACTGATCCGGGAGGCCCTGGACCAGGGATGCCGGGACATCATCCTGGGCATAGGAGGTTCGGCCACGAACGACTGCGGCACCGGAATGGCCGAAGCCCTGGGTGCTAAATTCCTCGGACCGGATGAATGGCCGGTGCCACGCGGCGGAGGAGCGCTGGATTCCGTGAGCAGGATCGAGGTCGGGGAGATGGATCCAAGACTGAAGGAAACAAGGGTGGTGGCTGCATGCGACGTTGCCAATCCCCTGACGGGACCGGAAGGGGCGTCCAGGGTTTATGCACCCCAGAAAGGGGCGGACCGGTCCACGGCGGAAAAACTGGATCGCAACCTGAAGCTTTTTGCACGGCTGATCCAAAGGCAGCTTGGCAGGGATGTGGAAAATGTGCAAGGGGCGGGGGCGGCAGGGGGACTCGGAGCAGGGCTTATGGCTTTCCTGGATGCCGAGCTGGTGGAAGGCGTGCAGGCCGTGGCAGGCCTGGTCGGTCTGGAAAAGGCAGTAAAATGGGCGGATCTGGTCATTACCGGTGAAGGCAGCCTGGATGGACAGACGCGTTACGGCAAGACGCCCTGCGGGGTGGCCCGAATCTCGAAAAAATACGGCAGGCCTGTGATCGCCCTTGCCGGCAACATCGGCAGGAACGCGGATACCCTGAGGGAGGAAGGCATAAACGCCATATTTCCCATTATAGAGTCACCCATGGGATTGAAGGAAGCCATTCGAAATACCGCCCGCCTTCTCGAAAATGCCGGTCAAAGAATCGGGAACTTCTTAACACTTGAAAAACATCTCAGGTCTGGATCGTGAGCGTCTATAC
Source organism: uncultured Bacteroides sp. (assembly GCA_964575235.1). Lineage (GTDB taxonomy): Bacteria > Bacteroidota > Bacteroidia > Bacteroidales > SM23-62 > SM23-62. The sequence goes on along the minus strand of CAZNQG010000183.1, from coordinate 1,513 downwards.
TGCCATGTGGAAATACCTTTTACCGGTCCTGTTTTCTTCCCTGTTAATAAATCAAATGCGATGCTCGGGACAAAAAGTCTGTCGGATATCAGAGGTACCCTCGACACCGGTTATCGACGGAATCCTGTCTCCGGGGGAATGGGATACTTCCCGTTCCGCGTCCGGATTTGTCCAGATGGAACCGGAAAAAGGAAGTGCCGCCTCAGAACCAACAGAGGTTTACATTGCATTCGACAGCTCGTTTCTTTACGTGGCATTCAAGTGCACCCAGGGGAAAGAGCATCCGGTTACGGGGAATATTCAGACCAGGGATGGTGTCACAACGGGAGACGATGCCGCGATTGTCCTGGTTGACACCTACCTGGATGGGAGAAGCGCATATGGGTTTACCCTGAACCCGGCGGGAACCCAGACCGACTTCAAGGTAAGCGACGACGGGAGGAGTCTTAATTATGAGTGGGACATCGAATGGAAGTCGGCCGCTGCTGTAAACAGCCGGGGCTGGTGCTGTGAAATTGCCATTCCGTTCCGGAGCCTGAAATACAAGCCGGACGCTAATCGATGGGGACTGAACCTGGGGAGGATGATGATAAGCAATAACGAAATCTCATGGTGGTCGGGGATACTGGCGGATAACTACAGGATTTCACAGGGAGGGATCCTCGAAAACGTACATCCGCCTGCCAGGCCCAAGCGTCTGATGTTTTTTCCCTATGTATCCATACGCTATGAAGACTCCGATATTACGGGCCGTTACCACGAAATAAGTCCCGACGCAGGCGGGGATGTGGTCCTTAACCTAACTTCCAGCCTGAGCCTGAATGCGACGGTCAATCCGGATTTTGCCTCCGTTGAAGGAGATCGTGTAAAGATCGATCTGAGCGGATGGGAAGTGGATTTCCCGGAAAAACGGCTTTTTTTCCAGGAAGGCAACGAAATGTTCAACATGAGGTACCCAACTTTCTACTCGCGAAGGATCGGTGATGTCAAATACGGCGCAAAATTCACGGGCAAAGCCGGGAAGTTCGGAATGAACATTCTGAATGCCAGAAGCACGGAAGATCCGGAGACCGGTGGGAGGGCCGCATTCTATACCGTGGCCCGAGTAAAAAGGGATGTTTTCAAATCGTCCACCCTGGGAGCCATCCTGGTGGACAAATCGGATTTTGACACCCTATTTACCCGCAGCTTTGGAGTGGACTGGGTGCTCAATCCGGGCGAGTTCTGGAAGATAACGGGGCAGTTGCTGGGCAGCAGTCCGGGGGATTTCCTGAAACACAGCGGAGGCTTCATCCGTGTGGCGAATGAAACCAACCGGTATCACGTACACTTAAGGTACACCGTGCTCGGGGAAGACATGGCCGACAATATAAACCAGACGGGCTTTCTGAGGGATGACGACCGGCACGAACTGGATTCGGACCTTAGCTACACATTCTGGTTGAAGAACTCTTTCCTGAAATACGTCAGCGTGTTTCTTGGCAACAATGCCTACTGGGGCATGGACGGGAAC
>CAZNQG010000182.1:0-4239 GCA_964575235.1 uncultured Bacteroides sp. | reverse complement strand
GGATCATCCTTGATGCAGTTGCGCTGATCCGGGGCATCGCCGGGTATGGGTCCGCCGCACCCGGCTATGACTAACGCCCGCCGTATGAGGCCTTGTTGTCATAGTATCTCTGTAAATACCGGTTTTCTTCCGCGGTGAGGCACCGTATGTTGAAGGGGGTTTTCCCGGCCAGCCATTCATCCGTGATCCCTTCGTCATTGAAAACCCCAACCGTGAAAGTCTCCAGCAGCCACTCGGAAGGCTGGAGTTCCGCTTCCATCAGTGCCGACCGTATCCCTTCGTTCATGCCTCTTCCGGCCTTGAGCGGGAAATCATAAAGGGCAGCGATCCTGGTCCTGTCCGTCGGGTTGTCGTACTGATCCCTGCAGGATTTTACGCTGGACGAAAGGTAGCAGCGGCATGCCATGGGGCGGGCCGGGTAAATTGCACAGCTGCCGTCCTGCAGGAAGGGACAGGCATGGAGGTAATGCAGGAATTCCATGGCTGACATGCCGCGGGTTGCCTTATGCTTTTCAAGTGCCCGGTCCCTCATCCCCTCCTTCACATCGGTCGGAACCTCATCCTGCAGGTACTGCTGGATGACCAGGATCTCGTGATGGGAGGCCAGAACCGCCTGGTGGCAGCACCATGAACAGCCTTTCCGGCAGGCCACCGGGAGGTTTTCCCGCGCACATCGCCTGCAGAAGGAATCCAGCAATCCGTCGATGGATGCATAGGCGCTGTACATCAGCTCCAGCAAGGCCTCCCGGCTGGTACCCGCTGAAAGATGCTCCGTTGCGAGCCGGTAACCATCCTGGAAGAAAATGGATGCTATATCGGTATAATCCGTTCCCACGGGTACGGACGTATTCTTTTCCCGCCTACCTCAGGGATGCCTTGGTAAAAAGGTACTCCGGGATGTCGGTGTCGAATTCGATGGATTCGATGATGAATTCGGTACCGTCGCCGGATTTAAGCATATCCTTGAAGACGATCTTTTCCGGGAACCAGCGGTTCCCCATGCGCTTGATGTCGTAGAGGTCCGAGCGCTTCAGCAGTTTGCCGCTCTTTGCGAACAGGTCCTCGCGCAGAGGCACGTAGGTCTGCTTGTCCACCCAGATCTTGCGGATCTGGTAGGTGACATCGGGTGTCGTGGCGTTCAGCTCCACGATCCAGCAGGGCTTCTCGCGCAGGTTTTCCTCGCCGATGACCACGGCATCGTAGTTATCCTTATAGGTTGCATCGTCCATCATGTCCTCGTACGAAAGGTCGGAGCCCATGACGGACTGCCGGAGCATATGCCCGGAGATCTGTATGGTCCGGTCCGTCGTCGGTGAATATATCCACAGGGCATCCTCCAGCTTCAACATCTTGGTGCCCGCTTCCCGGGGGGGAGAGAGGTACTCGGAGAAGGACTTCTTGTCCCCCACGGCCCAGGTTTTCGATTCGATGGTCCGGCTTGTGCGGGGACCGTGTATGATCATTTTCGAGGTCAGCACGCGGTTCTCGGAAGACATGTTCCGGTCCATCCGGTCCATTACCTCGTCCCCGGAGGGGTATTGTGCGTTCAGGAGGCTGGCTCCCGATAACAGTAATATGAACAGCTTTTTCATTTTTGAGATTTTTATGTTTCCAGTTCCTTGAACAGGGAAGCCGTTTTCCTTTTATAGATCCCGATACCCGAGAGCACGGTCCCCAGCGTCGAGGAGAACAGTCCCGGTACAAACCCGATGTAATAGGCTTCGGGCACGATTTTCGCGTAAAATTTGCCGGGCATCATGATGGTGGCACCTTTCAGCATGCTGCCGATGTCGATACCGGTTTCCTGCAGCCAGTATGCAAACAATAATCCAATTACAGTGCCAAAAGCCGAGCCAACCAGGCCGATCAGTGCCGATTCATAAATCATGTTCTTGTAGATGTGGCCCTTAGCCTCGCCGATGGCCAGGCGGACGCCTACTTCCCCGTACCGCCTCAACCCGCCTATCAATCCCGTGTTCCAAAGAACGATAGACATAGCAAGAACGAAAATAAAGACGATCAGGAATACCACGTTATCCAACAGTTCTAAATAGCCGCCGAGGAACTCATCCTGATCGCTGAGCTTCAGCATGACGGGAGAATACTCGTCTTCGGGGTTGGAATATTTTGCATTGAAATCCGCGCAGACCGCATCCGCTTCCTCGGGGATATAGTGGCCGCCCGGCAGGAACCCGAGTATCTCGCTTGCCGCATCCTGCATATCAAGGGCAGTCTGTGCATCCGATATGTCGCATATGATGGCTCCCCGGTCCATGATCCCAACGCCGAACCGGATGGTGCCGGCTATCCTGAAATTGTAGAAGCACATGCTGCCGTACATGCTGGATCCCATCAGTGTGACTTCATCGCCCGGTTCGGCTTCCAGTTTCGTAGCGAACTCATCGCTGATCAGGATCTCTCCCGGTTTCTCGGGGAGCCTTCCCCGTACCAGGATGCTCTCCAGGTTCATACGCCCGGGCTCACTGCTGCCGGGGGTGATCATATCGATCGCGATGGCAGCGGTGGGTCCCTGGCTGCGGGTTTCCCCGTTTTCATCGGGGACGTCCAGCAATCCTCCGAACTGGGTTCGCACCACCCATTCCATGTCGGGAAATTCCTTCTTTGCCTTCTTCAGTATATCGCTAACATCGGTCATGGCCATTTCCGTCGGGACCTGGGTCCGGTTATCGGCATAGGCACGGGTCATGATCTTGACGTGGCCGTTGGTAAAATTGGCGCTGAAATCAATAAAATTGCCCATGATGCCCGTAATGTAGCATAACAGAAAGACCGTAAGCATGACGCCTGCGGCCACCACGATGGCCGGGAGCAGGCTTCGCTGGCGGTCACGCAACAATCCTTTTAACAAAAAACGTATCATTGTAATTTTCCTTTAATTGCTTCGGTTGGGTTCATTTTGGATATTTTCCTGGAGGGCAGGTAGCTTACTACGGTCGTAGTAATAATGACCAGCAGCATGACCGAAAGGATCAGTCCCAGGCCGTATACCGGGTAGATCTTTTCAGCGATCGGCAGGCCCATGCTGTCCGATCCTGCAGGCATAGCAAACCCCTTTTTGGCCATCCAGTAAAGGAAAGGAATGCCGGGGATGGCTCCCAGGATTACCGCCAGGATGGAGTGCATGGCTCCCTCCACGGTGAACAGACGTATCACCTGGCCGCGTGTCATGCCCATGGTCATATAGGTCCCGATCTCCTTCTGCCTCCGGAAGATCGAAAGCACCTGGGTGTCGAATATGGCCAGCATGGCAAGGAGCATCAGGATGACGTAAAATACCGATCCTCCCACTTTTTTCATCCGGATCATGTTGTTTATCTCCTTCAGCAGGTAATCATGGTCCCTCAGGACCCAACCCTCCTCCATCTCACCTTCCCAGGTATAATCCTGGTCCAGGACCAGCAGGGTGGCTTCACCGGGCATCTGGGTCATCTGCCGGAGCCTGTCGAGTGCGATCCACATCTGCCCGTCGCTTACCGCGGGAACGTCGCAACGGAAAACGTCTGCGATCTTCACCTCGGTGGCATCGAAGGTCCCGTCCACGTCCCGCCATCGTACCGTGATGTAATCACCAATCTCCAGTTTGGCGTTGCGTGCCATGTTAGCGCCGATGATGGCCGGTATGTCCTCGCCTTCTTCCTGTAAATTACCCGTGGGCAACTCGGAGACCTGCTGCCGGGTGTCGATTCCCTTGAGCAGGATGCTCATGATGCTGCCCCCCGGGTAAATGGAAGCCTGGGTAATGAGAATGGGCGCCATGTTCCCCTTCTCAATTTCCTCGGCGAACGATTCGGGTATCAACCGGTGGCTTTCTTCCAGGGTAAAGGGATCGTAGGGATCGTAATCCTCGGTCCATATCTGTCCCCCCCCGATTTCCCATGCGATCATGTCCCTTACGGCAATCCGGTCCCATCCGTCGATGACCCCGTACTGCCAGATGACCATAATCAGGATCACGGCAAGCACGGCCACGCTCAGCCAGGTCCGGAGTCCCGCGCCGATAAGGTTTCGCAATGCTAATTTTATTGCTGTCATGACTTGATTTTTAAAGGTTTATTTGGTTTCGTCCCCGGCGACCTTACCGTCTTCCAGGGTGATCTCCCGCTTCAGGTACTGGATCACCTTGTCGTCGTGGGTGGCGAAGATGAAGGTGGTCTTGAGTTCCCGGTTCAGTTTTTCCATGGTATGCAGGATGTTGTGTGAGTTCGCTGCATCCAGGTT
>CAZNQG010000181.1:0-4248 GCA_964575235.1 uncultured Bacteroides sp. | reverse complement strand
AGGACGGAAAATAAAATAGGTGGAAAACTATTTTATTTTCCTCCTACTCGATTTTCCCCGCCCCGCAAACCCGGATGCCTTCAGCATTGTCAAAACGTTGCTGCAAAATTTCGGCGAGGTACCGATGGGATGTCGGAAAAGACGCCTGACATCGCGAAGCTATGTAGCGCCGTTCCGATATCCCGGAGGTACCGAAATTTTAGAAGGCAACTTTTTTAACAATGCCTCCGGCAGCAATTCAGGGTTTGCGGGGCGGGGAGTCAAGATGGACGGCACCAAGTTTTATTATCTTTGTACCTCGGTTCATACAGGATGTCTCATTCCATTAAGCATATAAGGAATTTTTGTATTATCGCCCACATCGACCATGGGAAAAGTACCCTGGCGGACCGTATGCTGGAATTGACCGGGACCGTTTCGGAACGCGACCTCCAGGAGCAGGTCCTCGACAACATGGACCTGGAACGGGAACGGGGAATCACCATTAAAAGCCATGCCATCCAGATGGTGTATGAAAAGAACGGGGAGGCCTATTTCCTGAACCTGATCGATACCCCGGGCCACGTGGATTTTTCATATGAAGTGTCCAGATCCATCGCGGCCTGCGAGGGAGCGCTCCTGGTCGTGGATGCCACACAGGGAATACAGGCACAGACCATCTCCAACCTTTACCTGGCATTGGAGCATGATCTGGAGGTCATACCCGTGATGAATAAAATGGACCTGGATGCCGCAATGCCCGAAGAAGTGAGCGACCAGATGGTGGACCTGATCGGGTGCTCCCCGGACGAAATCATACATGCGAGCGCTAAAACGGGATACGGCGTTGAACGGATCCTGGAATCGATCGTCGACCGTATCCCGCCGCCGGTGGGGGACCCGGATAAACCGCTGGAGGCCCTGATCTTTGACTCGGTTTTTAACTCCTACCGTGGGATCTTTGCTTACTTCCGCATCCTGAACGGAACCCTGCATACCCAGGATTATGTGAAGTTCATTGCCACGGCCAGGAAATACCATGCCGATGAGATCGGTGTTCTGAAATTGCAGCCCGAACCCAGAAAAAGCCTGAGTGCCGGGGACGTGGGTTACATCATTTCCGGGATCAAGAATTCAAAGGAGGTCAAGGTGGGCGATACCATCACGCACGTGGAACGGCCCTGCAGCGCTGCGATAGAGGGATTCAAGGATGTCAAGCCCATGGTATTTGCCGGCGTTTACCCGGTGGATGCGGACGATTACGAGGAACTGAGGGCTTCCATGGAGAAGCTGCACCTGAACGATGCCTCCCTGAGCTATGAACCGGAATCCTCGGCAGCCCTGGGATTCGGATTCCGCTGCGGCTTCCTGGGCTTGCTGCACATGGAGATCGTCCAGGAACGCCTGGATCGTGAATTCGACATGAACGTCATCACCACAGTACCCAATGTATCTTTTTTGGTTCATAAGACGAACGGTGAACTGATCGAGGTGCACAACCCTTCCGGAATGCCTCCGGTCAACCACATTGCTTTCATCGAGGAACCTTATATCCGTGCCCAGATCATTTCCAAATCGGAGTACATAGGCCCCATCATGAAACTCTGCATTGACAAGCGGGGCGTTATGAAAAACCAGGTTTACCTGACCAGCGACCGGGTGGAAGTAACTTTCGAGATGCCGCTTGCAGAGATCGTATTCGATTTTTACGATAAGCTCAAAAGCATCTCCAAGGGCTATGCATCGTTCGATTATTACCAGACCGGTCACCAGAAAGCCAACCTGGTGAGGCTCGACATCCTGCTGAACGGGGAAATGGTGGACGCCCTTTCAACCCTGATACACCGGGACAATGCATATGCCTTCGGAAGGAGGATCTGTGAAAAGCTGAAGGAACTGATTCCCAGGCAGCAATTCGACATAGCCATACAGGCGGCCATCGGTGCCAAAATCATTGCCCGGGAAACGGTAAAGGCCCTGCGCAAGGACGTTACAGCAAAATGCTACGGAGGTGACATCACACGCAAGAGGAAACTCCTTGAAAAACAGAAAAAAGGAAAAAAGAAAATGCGGCAGATCGGCAACGTTGAGGTGCCCCAGTCCGCTTTTCTCGCCGTCCTGAAACTGGATTGACCGCAACCCTAATGAAACACTTATTTGGGATCAATATAAATAACTAAAATTCGTCCTAGGGAGCGCCGCATTATTCCATATCATTTTTTTTCTTTAATTTTCGGTTCCTAAAAACATCCGTCGGTATGTATGCCGGATGGGGGACCCTATTACCAGTGAAATGAAAACGGATCTTTGCACACTAAACACGGAAGAATTAACCATTGGTATTGACATCGGATCCATTTCCATAAATACCATCATACTGGATACGAAAAAGAAGGTAAGGTATGAGAGTTATACCTATTGCAAGGGCAAACCCTACGATCAGTTAAAACTTTTGCTTTCAGAACTGCTGGAGGAACTGGGAAACCCGCAAGACATCCGGCTTGCCTTCACCGGAAGCGGAGGCAAGCTTGCCTCCGAGATCCTGGGCGGAGGCTATGTAAACGAGGTTATTTCACAGTCGGTGGCCGTCGGGGAACTGTACCCGGAAGTGCGCACCGTCATCGAAATGGGAGGGGAGGATTCCAAGCTCATCCTGATGGAGGATAACAAAACAGGAGCCAATACCCTGGCGGATTTCGAGCTGAATACGATCTGTGCCGCCGGGACCGGGTCCTTCCTGGACCAGCAGGCCAACCGCATCGGGATTTCCATCGAAAAGGAATTCGGGGAACTGGCCATGAAATCAAAAAATCCGCCGCGCATCGCGGGCCGGTGTTCCGTATTTGCGAAATCCGACATGATCCACCTGCAGCAGATTGCAACCCCGGTACACGATATTGTGGCCGGCCTCTGCTTCGCCGTGGCCAGGAATTTTGTGAGCACACTGGGCAGGGGAAAACGGCTGGAATTTCCGATCTCCTTCCAGGGAGGTGTGTCGGCCAATACGGGCATGATCCGGGCATTCAGGGAATTGCTGGGGGCCGGGGAGAAGGACCTGATCGTACCCAAACACCATGCTTCTATGGGAGCCATAGGGGCCGCCCTGAACCTCATTAACAAAACCGTCGAATACAAATCCTTCAAGGGGATTCAGAGCCTGGAGGATTACCTGCACCGGGAGAAATCCCGCGGGAAATACCACGAAATGCTCCATGAACCGGAGATCGAGGTGGACAAAAGGGTCCATAAACTGCCGGAGGGAAAAGGGAAAACCGAAGTTTACCTGGGACTGGACGTCGGTTCGCTCAGCACCAACGTGGTCCTGATCGACAGCGAAAACCGGGTAATAGCGCGCCGGTATCTGCCCACTGAAAGCAAGCCCCTGGAGGCCATCCGCAGGGGCATGGCTGAAATATACGAGGAAGTGGGCGAAAGAGTGATTGTAAAGGCCGCAGCAACCACCGGATCGGGACGGTACCTGACCGGGGATTTCATCGGGGCGGACGTGATCCGGAATGAAATCACCGCACAGGCCACCGCCGCCATTGCCTTCGACCCGGAAGTGGATACGATCTTCGAGATCGGGGGACAGGACTCGAAATACATCAGCATCGACAACGGCGTGGTGGTGGACTTCGAGATGAACAAGGTCTGTGCCGCGGGTACGGGATCCTTCCTGGAGGAACAGGCTGAAAAGCTGGGCATCAACATTGTGGAGGAATTCGGGGACCTGGGACTGAAAGCAAAGAAACCGGCATCCATGGGAGACCGCTGCACGGTGTTCATGGAATCCGACCTGAATTCATTCCAGCAGAAGGGGGTGGAAAAGGAGAACCTGATCGGGGGACTTGCCTATTCCATCGTTAAAAATTACATACTGAAGGTCGTGCGCAAAAAACGAATAGGCGACCACATTCTGTTCCAGGGCGGAGTCACCAACAACAAGGCCGTAGTGTCTGCCTTTGAGAAAGTAACCGGAAAGAAAATATACGTACCCCCGCATTTCGATGTAACCGGGGCCATCGGGACCGCCATCCTGGCGCGGGAATACGTGAACGAGTACAACATCCAGACCCGTTTCAAGGGATTCGACATCTCGAAAACGCCCTATGCGGTGACGCGTTTCACCTGCAAGGGATGCAGCAACCAGTGCGAAATACGCAGGGTGAAAATCGAGGGGGAGAAAAAGGCCCTGTATTACGGCGGACGCTGCGAGAAATACGAACTGGATGAACGCAAGGGCAGGGGACAGGACATTACGGACTATTT
>CAZNQG010000180.1:0-4322 GCA_964575235.1 uncultured Bacteroides sp. | reverse complement strand
TGCAAGGGCCATTAAAATTTCTTTCGTATAGACTTTCTCCTCTACTGGAGGCAAAAACGGAAGGTTATCAAAGGGCAGGTTTCGATCAAATCTAACCATTTTTACATTTTGTTTGCACAAAATTAATGAATATTTGTGCGAAGTGCAATTCTTTTGTCAAGTATTTGCATTGTACGCTGGCATTGCACAAATAATGGACAAAATTGTGCGAACTGCGAATTTGCATTCAAAAGTATGCGGACCTACCGGGGGGCATCGCCGGCCTGCAGTGACTCGAAGAACTCCACCTCGACGATGTTCAGGCTGGTGGCCGTATGAACGGCCGCGTCGCCGGCCGTCTCCTGGTCCAGGTTGTCCGTAATCTCGTCCTTCCCGTAGGCATCGTCGAATTCCGTCTGCCCGAAGAGCCGTACCCTGATATGATCCGTTCTCACGGGTGTTTTCAGTTCGACGTAAAAATATCCCAGGTTTTGCGCGGTGAGGCCCCTGTACAGGATGGAATCGCCGGCGGAAATCACAACCGGATAGCTGCGGGTCCGCCACCCGCTCAGCTTCAGGGCGATCTCGCTGATCGGAGCTTCCCTTTCCAGGGTATATTCGATCCAGCCCGTTTCCAGGGTGCCGTCGTTCACCCAGCGCGTGGACTGCAGCCCGTCATAGCTGTACGCGGCCATATCCTGGTTGGCCCCAGCCCGGGCGCCTGCAATGCCGACCGAAGTCCTGAACGGCCGGAACAAAGGTGTCCGGGGGGTGGGTCCCCGGCCCAGGTTCACGGGCAGTTCGTCGGCGGGCATCTCTTTTGAAAGGCCGTGGCTTACCCGGAGGGATCTTGTCGTGAAACGTATGGAGGAGCCTTTCAGTCCCTCCGAAGCGGCCGAAAGGCGGACTTCCCCGGCCTCGGTCGTGGAGCGGACCAGGACCCGGTTTACGCCGCATTCCACCGGGAGGGAGCGGGACAGTATACAGTTCCCCGGTCCCTGAGCCATCCCTCCCCGCCACACGGCCGGCCCTTCCAGCTTGAATTCGATCGTATTCAGGGCGGTCGGGCAGCGCTGCCCTTTCCCGTCCACCACTTCCACCTGGATCATGGCCATGTCGGACCCGTCCGCCCGGACTCCGCCCGGGGGACCTATCAGGGTCAGCCGGACGGCTTCCGGGGCGCCGGCGGTCGTAAGGACCGCGGGATCCAGCCTGGTGCCGTCCGCCGCCAGGGGGACCGCCTCGATCTTCCCGGGCTGCCATTCCACCGAATCGAACGTAAAGAGAAACCCGTACTGCCTTTCCCCGAAGCCGAGGGATTGGCCGTTTACAAGCAGCTCGACCTTGTCGGCCGTGGAAACGACGTAAACCTTCTTTACATCCCCTTCCCTGTAATTCCAGTGGCCGATGATGTGGGTCCCCTGTTCCTCGGGTTCCACCCAGCCGTTCCACATGACCCGGTGAGCGTAATAGGCATCCTTGGGGATCCTCAGGGCATCGACCTCTCCGCTTCGCCGGTAATTCTCGGCCCCGCGGTGATGGGTATTGGTTTCCGAGAAAACAATGTTCACTCCCCCGGAGCTGACCCGCATACCGGATCCCGGCCGTTCGCGGTAATAATCGTACCAGCGTCTCACGGCTTCGATGGCATAGGAGTCCTGGTTCCGGTTATAGGCGCCGGCATCCCTTCCCCTGTAAAGGGGCCCCTCCCCATCCCTGTGGTAAGGCGGGGAATATTCGTCCCAGTACTTCCGGAGTCCCTCGTCGCGCATGTATTCCATGGCCCAGACCGGCTTGGAGTCGCTTTTATTAACGTAAAGCATCTCCCCCCCGTATTCGGCCACCCTGCTTTCAAGCATCTCCCGGCACCCGGCGGCGCGTCCCCCGTAAGGGTCGTACCGGTCCCTCAGCTCCTTCATCTGCATCATGTGCTCCTCCGAGATCCCCTTGTTCCCCGATTCATAGAACAGGATGCTCGGATGGTTCCGGTAGTAGATAATGGCATCCCGCATGACCTCCACGCGCTGTTCCCATTGCCTTCCCACAGCGTCCTTTTCCGAATCGCCCGCCGGCATGGCCTGCATGAGTCCCACGCGGTCGCAGGACTCCACGTCCTGTTTCCAGGGAGCGATGTGCATCCACCGGACCAGGTTGCCGTTGCCTTCGACGATCAGCCCGTTGCTGTAGTCGCTCATCCAGGGCGGCACCGCGCTCCCGGCGGCAGGCCATTCGTTGGTGGTGCGCTGGGCATAGCCCTTCACCATGATGACCCGCCCGTTCAGCCGTATGAGTCCCCCGGAAAACCCGGTCTTCCGGAACCCCGTACGGGTGGATACCCGGTCGACCACCTTCCCGTCCTTTTTCAGCAGGGTATGGACCGTATAGAGGTAGCCGTATCCCCAGCTCCAGAAGTTCAGTCCCCCCACCGTATCCGAGGCGCGGACGATAGCGGTTTCCCCCCTGTCCAGGAACACCTTCCCCCCGTCCATGCTTACAACGGGCCTGCCGTCGGGATCCACGATCCGCACCTCGTACCCGATCTCCACACCCCCGGGGCCTTCGTTTCTCACCTCTGATTCGGCCGTAATGACGGCAGAGCCTTCCCCGATGTCGAAATCCGTGGCATAGATGTACGTGCCCGTTGTACCGAGGTAGCTGTACAGGGGCAGGGTCTGGTACACGTCGCCGGTAATGTGGAGGACCACGTTCCCGGTGATGCCCCCGTAGTTGGCGTTGAAATTCCGGTCGTTCCACTGGTAGGGGGTCCCCGTGCCCTTCTCCCGGTAGTCCCACGCGTTGTCGGTGCGAACGGCGATCACGTTGTCGGTGTCGCCAAAGCGGACGAGCGGCGTAATGTCAAGCCCGAAAGCGGTGATCCCGTTCTCGTGGAGCCCTGTAAATTTGCCGTTCACGTAAACCCCGGCCGCCTGCCTGACCCTTTCGAATTCAATGAAAACCTTCCGCCCGCTGTCCGCCACGGGAAGCCTGAAATGCTTCCGGTACCAGGCGATCCCGGTGGACAGGTCGGCGATGTCCTTTTGAAAGGCCTCGTCTTCGTTCCATGCGTACGGCAGGGTAACCTCCTTCCAGGAAGCATCGTCGTACCCGGGCGCCTCCGCACCCGCCGCATCCCCGGTTTTCACCTTCCACCCGGGATTGAAATTATATTTCATCCGTCCGCCGTCCGCAAGGGAACCGTTGACGGGCATCACCGTGAAGCAAATGCATATTAAAACGGTCGTTCTCATTTTCATGGTTCGAATTTTATTCCGGTTCTACTGCAAATTAACAAATTCGGGGATTGACCCGGTCATCGTTTGCGATAACATGATGCGCCGGGGCTGATTTTTTGTCCTCCCGTGCATTAAGCAGTGAAGATCACTCAACGTTTAACCCTTAAAAATCCCGATCATGAAAACCCCTTATGTATGGATGGCCTGTCTGGTAACGATCCTGCTTATTTCCTGCCGGAAGGACGATTTGAGACCCGGTGGTGGAACCGGCAGCCTGCACCTTGAAATCGGAATGTCCCTGAGCATTCACGAGGTCGGCTGCAGGTTGAAATCAACCCCGCATCCGGAAGATTTTACAGTCACCCTTTACCGGGCGGACGGTTCGGTGGAAATGGAATTCGAAAGCGCCTCGCTCGTTCCCGACACCCTGGTGCTTGAAACCGGGGAATACTACGTGGAGGCGAATTCCGGCAACGACCTTCCGGCCGCCTTCGAAAATCCTTATTATGCAGGAGTGTCGGATCTATTTACCATCGATGAAAACGCTCACCGCAGCGTCGAGGTTTATTGCATCCTGTCCAACGCCGTGGTCTCGGTGGAATACTCCGATGATGTCAGGAACGGCTTTACGGATTACTGGGCCACCGTAGCCTCGGATCTGGATTCACTGGTGTTCTCCAGGGACGAGACCCGGGCGGGCTATTTCAGGACCCTGCCGCTCGACATCCGGGTAGGGCTCAGCTACCGGCTTCCCGGTGGAACGGACACCACCCGGTTCCTGTACGGCCGGATACCGGACCCGGCCCCGAACCGGCACTACCGGGTCTTCATCGATGCTTCGGTCAATGCGGGCACGGCGGGTTTCATGGTGCTGCTGGATTCGTCGGCAGCGCCCGTCGAGGTTGTCGAAATAACGGACGCATCACTGGGCGGCGCGATCGCATACGGGGAACTGCTCATCACCGAGATCATGTACAATCCCTCGGCGCTTTCCGATACGGAAGGGGAATGGTTCGAGATCCGGAATAATACGGACCGGCCGCTCAACCTTGGGGACCTGGTGCTGGGAAGGGACGATGCAGACCTGCCCGTCATCACGGATTCCATCGG
>CAZNQG010000179.1:0-4353 GCA_964575235.1 uncultured Bacteroides sp. | reverse complement strand
GAAGAACTCCGCAGCCAGATTCCCGGAGTCGAGATCCTGCCGCTCGACATCACCGTCCCCGAATCCCCGAAAAAACTGTACGCCGTTGTGGAAGGCCGTGAACTATCGGGGATCGTGGTGAATGCGGGAGGACCGCCTGCAAAGGCTTTCCTGGAAACGGAGATGGGGGACTGGGACGAAGCATACCGGCAGATATTGCGCTGGAAGGTCGACATGGCCCATACTTTCCTTCCCTGCTTCGAAAAGAACGGCTACGGCAGGTACCTATTCATTGAAAGCGTATCGGTCAAGCAGCCCGTTCCCAACCTCGTGCTCAGTACTTCCATGAGGCTTGCAGTGGTCGGATTCGTAAAAACCTTCTCCGATGAGATTGCCCACAGGGGCATCACCGCCAACGTAATGGCTCCCGGTTACCATATGACCCCCGCCCTGGAACGCGTGATCAGGAAAACCAGTGAGGTACAGGGTCTGTCGCACGAAGATGCGACCGAAAAAATGCTCAGGGAGGTTCCCGTACAGAAGATCGGCAAGCTCGGGGATTTCGCTTCTTTGGCGGTCTGGCTCCTTTCTCCCCTGTCATCCTATATCACCGGGCAGACCATAAGCGTTGACGGGGGTTCCGTAAAGGGGACCATGGGCTAGGTTTTTAGGGCATCAGAGCGTAAATTTGTATGGTTTTTATGATGAAGAATACCTGGATCATCGGATGTTTGATGCTGCTGCTGGTGCCCGGAACGGCCGGCGGACAGCAGTACGGCTTCCGCGTTTTCTCACTGGAAGAGGGGCTCCCGCAAACCGAGATTCAGGCGCTGATACAGGACAGCAGGGGTTATATCTGGGCCGGGACGAACGGCGGGGGACTTACACGTTTCAACGGCAGGTCTTTCAAGGTTTTCAACACGCTCGACGGCCTTCCGGACGACATCATTTACTCCCTGTGTGAAGACCGGCAGGGGAACCTCTGGATCGGTTCGATGAACGCCATATCCCGGTTTGACGGAAGGAATTTCACCAAGTTCCATGAAGTCAACACCCCGAATTTCAGGGCATACAACCAAATCCACGCGGACCGGGAAAACCGGATCTGGGCGGTTTCCCTGGATGACCGGTCCTTCCTTAGAGTGGTAACGATCAGCGGGGACAGCATCCAGCCCGTATCGGATCATTTCCCCGAACTTGCCGGGAACATTGTAAATGTGTTCTTCACCCGGCAGGGTAATGCATTCATAACCACCCCGGACGGGCTTTACGAACTCCAGGATCCAAACACACTGAGAAGCTCCATTCTTAACAACTACGAAGAACTGAAGGACAGGATCGTCATTCCCCGCTCACAGGAACCTGAAGGGGTACTCATCCTGTCGGTGTTCGAACGGGACGGGACCGGCCAATCCTTTTACCGTTACCGGAACGGGGTGCTGAAAGCCATGGAAGTACCACGGAACAACTGGTTTTCGGGTGTAAATACGGTTCTCAGGGACAGCCGGGGAAGGTATTGGTTCGGGAACTTCGGGAACGGGATAGCCCTGCTTGACCCGGTCCGGAACGAATATGAGTATTTCCGGCAGGAAAACGGGCTGAAAAGCGATTTCATCCTGGGTTTCATGGAAGATCGCGAAGGAAACTTATGGATGGGATCCCGCGGGAGCGGTCTGGTCAAATACAGTTACAACAGTTTTGTTGCCTTCGATTTCGAAAATTACATCGACGGGAATATGGTCCGGGAGATCTTCCAGGACAGACACGGCAACCTGTGGTTCGGACTTGCAGCGGCGGGAATGGTGCGTTACGACGGCAGCTCCTTCAAAGCCTTTTCCAAAAGGGAGTTCCCAGGCATTCACAACGTCCGGGGCATGACCGAACTGAACCCGGGCCAATTCCTGCTGGCTTCCATTAACGGCCTTTACCGGTTCGACGGGCACACCATCCGCGACGTATCCTCAGAGTACGGCCTGCCGGCGTTCATGGCCTATGCAGACATGCTGCACACAGGGGATACCATCTGGCTGAGCACCCTCAACGCCGGCCTGGCCAGAATCGTCAACGGGAAATCAGAGACCTTCAGCGTACAGTCCGGGCACCTGAAGAGCAATTTTTTCAATGCCATCCTTAAGGACAGCAGGGGAAACATCTGGTTTTGCTCGAATAACGGTGTCGGGATTTACCGGGATGGCAGCTTTGACTGGCTGACGGTTGACGACGGACTTAGCTACCCCATCACCTTGCAGGCTACGGAAGACCGCCTGGGACGCATCTGGATAGGGACTTACATGCACGGTATCGATGTTTACGACGGGAAAGGCTTCCTTCACCTGGGCAGGAGCCAGGGACTTAAATCCGACATCATCTATTCCATCATCACCGATTCCCGTGGCGATATCTGGACAGGTACCAATAACGGTGTGAGCCGAATCATCACCGACAGCAGTGGAATGGTTGTACAGGTCATAAAATACGGAGTACACGACGGTTTCACCGGGATTGAGAACAACGGGACATCCGTATTCATGGACAGGGACCGGAACCTGTGGTTCGGGACCGTAAAAGGGGCCATGCGTTACGATCCCCGGGAAAACAGGACCAACCCGGTTAAACCACAAGTGTATATTACCCGTCTCGGCCTCTTCCTGAGAAATGTGGACTGGACACTTGAATCCTATTCCGGGTTGCATTCCGGCGTTCACCCCTGGTCCGGGCTGCCCGACAACCTGGTGTGCCCGCACGACAGCAACCATTTTACATTTGGGTTCGAAGCCCTGAGTTACCAGGTCCCCGAAAAGGTCCGGTACCAGTGGAAGCTCGAGGGTCTTGACAAGAATTGGTCGCCGGTATCGGATAAAACGGAAGCCGTTTATGCCAACATTCCCCCCGGGGAATACACCTTCCTGGTGAGGGGAATGAACAACGATGGATTCTGGAGCGAGGAGCCTGCATCCTATTCCTTTACCATTTCGCCCCCATGGTGGGGCACCTGGTATTTCTACCTGCTCGCGGCGGCTTTTATCCTGGCAGCCATCACGCTTGCCTTCCGTTACAGGGTAAAAAGAATGGAAGCCAAGCGGAAGGAACTGGAAAGGCTCGTAGAGGAAAAGACCCGGGAGATCAGGGACCAGAACAAGCTGCTTGCCAACCAGAAGGAGGAGATCACCGCGCAGGCGGAACGGCTGCAGGCATCCTATACAAACCTGGAAAACCTGAGCGAGATCGGTAAGACCATCACCTCCCAGCTTTCGGTTGAAAAGATTATCGACACGGTTTACGGGTCCATCAACAAACTGATGGACGCAACCGTATTCGGCATCGGCATCGTAAACCGGGAGAAAAATACCATTGAATTCCCAGGCGTAAAGGAAAAGGGAAAAACACTCGGCTTCCTGAGCTTCGACCTTGGCGATGAACTGCGGCTTTCCTCCCACTGTGTCAATACCGGCAAGGAGATCTTCATCAACCATTTCGAACGGGAATACAAGAAATACCTTTCGGCCATCACACCCGCCACCGGAAACACCGGGAATTCTTCCTCCATAATTTACATCCCGCTGGTCTCCGGTAAGGAAACCGTCGGTGTCGTTACCGTGCAGAGTTTCGAAAAAAACGCATATACGAAATACCACCTCAACATCCTGCGCAACCTTGCGGTATATACCAACATCGCCCTGGAAAACGCCTCGGCCTACCGGAAGATCAAGCTGCAGTCCGAAGACCTGCAAAAGGCCAACGAGGATATATCCCAGCAGAAGCAACAGATCGAAGAAGCCAACCGGGAACTGGTGGAACTGGACAAGGAAAAGAACCACCTGATCGGCATCGTCGCCCACGACCTGCGGAACCCATTGACGAGCAGCCTTGCCATAACCGGGGATCTCCGATCCGGGAGCAGGAGGAGCGAAAAAGAAAGACAGGAAAGCCTTGATTTTCTGGTGAAAGCTTTGCAGCGTATGAACGAGATGGTATCCAAGATCCTGGACATTCGGATGATCGAACAGAAAAAGATCAACATGAACTGCGAAAAAACGAACCTGGGAGAGATCGTGGGGGACGTGTACAGGAACATGCAGGAAGCCGCGAACCTAAAGAACATCAACCTCAAACTTGAAAACCGCAAGGTTTACGGTACGGTAGACCGCAACTACCTCATGCAGGTCTTCGAGAACCTCCTGTCGAATGCCATCAAGTTCTCCCCCATGAATTCGGATGTCTGGATCAAGGTAAAAGAGGAGAACGGAGAGGCCCGGGTGAATTTCATCGACCAGGGGCCGGGGATCAGGCCCGAGGAAATGGACAGGCTCTTCGGCAAGTACCAGCGCCTTAGCGCAAAACCAACGGCAGGGGAAGACAGCACGGGCCTTGGCC
>CAZNQG010000178.1:0-4439 GCA_964575235.1 uncultured Bacteroides sp. | reverse complement strand
CCCCTGCACGACGGTGCCGTGATTATAACCGGGGATAAGATCATCGCGGCCCGCTGCGTGCTTCCGGTGTCCGAAAACCTGAACCTGCCTCCCAACTACGGCCTGCGGCACCGGGCGGCTCTGGGGATGTCGGAGAACACGGATTCCCTGATTATAGTTGTCTCGGAAGAAACCGGAGAGATCTCCATCGCACAATCCGGAAAACTGGAGATGGATGTCGACTCGAAAGACCTGATGGCAAGGCTGGAAATGGAATTCGGTTGAGTCTTTATTCCCTTCTGTTTTGCTTTCTTCCCAGGTATAACCTGGATTCCTCCCCCCGTACCAGTCGCCCGATATTCCTGTGGTGGGTAAGCAGTACGAGTGTGGCAATGAGGATGGAAAAGATCACCAGGGGAACGGGATGACCTGTAAACAGGTAAACCATCAGCGGCAGGGAAAGACCGGCCGTAATCGAGCCCAGGGATACCATGCGGAAAAAGAGGAAGACCAGTACAAAAACTGCCAGGCTGATGCCGGCCGGCACGGGCATCAGTCCGATCACCACACCGAACAGGGTTGCAACGGCCTTCCCTCCCCTGAATCCTGCAAAGACAGGAAAGATATGTCCCAGTGCCGCTGCCAGTCCACAGATGACCCTGAACCATAGAAGGAAACTCGGATCCGTTGTAAGCGATGGGTACAGGTAAGGGATCAGGGTCGCGCTAAAGCCCTTTCCGATATCCAGCAGAAGGACCGGGAGTCCCGCCTTCCATCCCAGGATCCTCCATGTATTTGTAGCCCCTGCATTGCCGCTGCCATGGTCACGGACATCGATGCCGAAAAATCCTTTCCCGATCCATACCGAAAAGGGAAGCGAACCCAAGAAATAGGCTGCAGCCGTCAATAAAAACACGGATATGAACAGCTCCTCTTTCGGAAGCATATCGGATCAGATTCGTGGACCGGCAGCGAGGAGCCGTTTGGTTTCCGCGCTGTCGGCAAATTTCTCGAAATTGGCAATAAATTTTATGGCAAGCTCCGTGGCTGCGGCATCCCATTCGGCCGGGTCCGGCCAGATGTTCCTGGGATTCAGGATGCCCGGTTCCACACCCGGAATGGTTTTGGGTATTTCCAGGTTGAAGATGGGCATGGTTTCATAAGCCACATCGTCCAGGCATCCATCGAGGATGCAATCGATGATCTTGCGGGTGGAGGGAAGGTCGATGCGGTGCCCTCCTTTGCCGTAGCCGCCTCCAACCCAACCTGTGTTGACCAGCCAGGCTGAGGCACCGTGGTCGGTCATTTTCCGGATAAGCTCATCGGCGTATATGATCGGGTCCAGTAGTAAAAATGCGGCGCCAAAACATGCCGAAAAGGAGGGTACCGGTTCGGTGATGCCCCTCTCCGTCCCCGCCACCTTGGCCGTATATCCACTGATGAAATGGTACTTGGTCTGGTACTGCGACAGCCGGGAAACGGGCGGAAGGATGCCGAAGGCATCCGCGGTCAGGAAAATTACGCTTTTGGCATGGCCGGCCTTGGAAACCGGCTTGACGATGTTCTTAATATGGTATATGGGGTAGGAAACCCTGGTATTCTGCGTTTTTGATCCGTCATCGTAGTCTACCTTGCCGGTTTTTTCATCGAACACAACGTTTTCCAGGAGCGCATCCCGCTTGATGGCCTGGTAGATATCGGGCTCCTTCTCCGGGTCCAGGTATATGGTCTTGGCATAGCAACCGCCCTCCAGGTTGAAGATCCCGTCGTCGTCCCAACCGTGCATGTCGTCTCCGATCAGGGCTCTCTTCGGGTCGGCCGTCAGGGTGGTCTTCCCCGTGCCTGACAAGCCGAAAAACAATGCCGAGTGCCCATCTCTGCCTACATTTGCGGATGCATGCATGGAGGCGACCCCCTTCAGGGGAAGGTAATAATTCATGATGGAGAAGATCCCCTTCTTCATCTCTCCCCCGTACCAGGAACCCCCGATGCAGGCCATCCTCTCCTTAAGGTTGAAAACGACAAACACCTCCGAATTCAATCCGTGTTCCTTCCATTTCGGATTGGTGGTCTTGGAAGCATTCAATACAACAAAATCGGGTTCGAATTCTTCCAGTTCCTCTTTTGTCGGCCGGACGAACATATTCTTGACGAAATGCGCCTGCCAGGCCACCTCCATGATGAAGCGGATGCTGAGCCGGGTATCCTTGTTGGCGCCGGAATACCCGTCCTGAACGTACAGTTTTTTGCCCGAAAGCTGCCCGGCTGCAATTCCGTGCAGTTCCTTCCAAACCTTTTCGGATACCGGTTTGTTGTCCGAGGAGGTCCTCTTTTCGTTCCTCCACCAGATGTTATCTTCGTTTTCTTTTTCCCGGACGATGTATTTATCCTTCGGGGATCTTCCGGTGAAGATGCCCGTATCCACTGCAACGGCGCCGCTTTCGGTTACGAAACCACGCTCGTATCCTTCCAGCGAGGGATCGGTCTCGTGTTTGAAAAGTTCATCGTATGAAAGATTGTAACAGATCTCCTTAACGTCAAGTATCCCGTATCGGGACAGGTCTAATTTTTTGATCATAGCGATTTTCTAAATGGTATCCTTCCGGCTCCGCAAATATAAAAACGGAATTTTACAAAAAAAAGGCTGCCGGAAACTGACAGCCTCTGGTTTTTAAAAGATGATTCCTATTTCTTTTCCTTTATGGCAGCCTGTGCGGCAGCTACCCTGGCGATGGGAACCCGGTAGGGCGAGCAGCTTACGTAATTCATCCCGACCCGGTGGCAGAATTCGACCGAATTGGGTTCACCGCCGTGCTCACCGCAGATTCCAACCTTCAGGTCGGGCCTGGTGGAACGGCCCTTACGCGTACCCATCTCCACCAGCTGGCCGATGCCTTCCTGGTCCAGCACCTGGAAGGGATCGTACTTCAGGATGCCCTTGCTGACGTATACGGGCAGGAACTTGCCGGAATCGTCCCTGGAATACCCGAATCCCATCTGGGTCAGGTCGTTTGTCCCGAAGGAGAAGAACTCTGCCCTTTCCGCGATCAGGTCCGCCGTCAGTGCTGCACGCGGGATTTCGATCATGGTCCCCACGAGGTAATCGATCCGGTCACCACGCTCCTCGAATACCTTTTCCGCGGTGCTGCGGATGATCTCTTCCTGCATTTGGAATTCCTGATGGGTTCCGATCAGCGGAATCATGATCTCAGGCACGGCCTTGATGCCCCTGGCTTTAAGATTTAAGGCGGCTTCAATGATGGCCCGGGCCTGCATTTCCGATATTTCGGGATAGGTGTTCCCAAGGCGGCATCCCCGGTGCCCGAGCATGGGATTGAATTCATGCAGTTCCTCTATCTTGGCCCTGATTTCCTCGACGCTGATGCCCATTTCCTTGGCCATTTCCCTCTGGTTCTCCTCTTCGTGCGGAACGAATTCATGCAGGGGCGGATCCAGCAGCCTTACGGTAACCGGGAGGTCGTGCATGGCTTCGAAGATGCCTTCAAAATCCTCGCGCTGTATGGGCAGGAGTATATCAAGCGCCTTGCGGCGTCCTTTTTCGTCGCTTGCCAGGATCATTTCCCGCATCGCCATGATCCGGTCTCCTTCGAAAAACATATGCTCGGTGCGGCACAGGCCGATTCCCTTGGCACCGAAATTACGGGCAACCCTTGCATCCTTGGGTGTATCCGCGTTGGTCCGGACGCTCATGCGGGTATGCTTTTCGGCCAGGTCCATCAGTTTACCGAAATCCCCGCTCAGATCCGGATCCTGGGTGGCGATCTTTCCCTCGTAAACCTCTCCGGTAGTCCCGTTCAGTGAAATCCAATCGCCTTCCCTTAAAGCCTGTCCGTCCGCGCTCATGGTCCGGGCTTTGTAATCGATCTTCAGGCTTCCCGCCCCGGATACGCAGCATTTGCCCATCCCGCGTGCAACAACAGCGGCGTGGGATGTCATCCCGCCGCGTGCGGTAAGAATGCCTTTGGCCACGTTCATCCCACGGAGGTCTTCCGGGGAGGTTTCAACGCGGACCAGCACCACCTGTTTCCCGGATGCAACCCACTCTTCGGCCTCGTCGGCAAAGAAAACGATCTGGCCGGTAGCGGCCCCGGGCGATGCCGGTAATCCCTTGGCAAGAACCCTTGCCTGCCGCACAGCGTCTCCGGCAAACACAGGGTGAAGCAACTCATCCAGCTTATTGGGCTCGATGCTGAGCAGGGCTGTTTTTTCGTCGATCATGCCTTCTTCGAGCAGGTCCACGGCGATCTTGACCATGGATGCACCGGTGCGTTTCCCGTTCCGGGTCTGAAGCAGCCAGAGCTTGCCCTCCTGGATGGTGAACTCCAGGTCCTGCATATCCTTGTAATGGGTTTCCAGCTTATGCTGGGTGTCGAACAATTCTTTATAGATCTCCGGCATCTGTTCCTCCAGTGAGGGGTATTCCTTCTGCCTCTCTTCCT
>CAZNQG010000177.1:0-4576 GCA_964575235.1 uncultured Bacteroides sp. | reverse complement strand
AAATTGTACCCGCCGATGGCAAAATCGTCGAACCCGTCCTTGGCTGTGATGCATTCATCCGTTTCCAGGATGAATTTGCCGTCCACCCATAACTTGGTCTTTTGCCGGACGAAATCGATCTCAACCCGCACCCGGTACCAGGTCTGTATATCGTATCCGGCCGTATCGGTGCAAAAGAAGTGAATTTTCCCGTCGTTACCGAAACCCGTTCCGTTCCGGAACCGGTAGGTATTGCCCGATTCCTTGAACCCGAAGCCGATCACGTATCCACGGTCGGCCTGGTCTATGTAAACGGCTCCCTCGTACCTCATTTCATCGGCAACGCTGTCCAGCGGCACCGCTTCGATCCGGGCCCAGTTCGGCATTGAGGAGAGCCGGAAGGATTTGGTTCCCTCGAAGGCAACATCCTCCGAAACGGCCGCCGATTCACCGCTGAACCGGGTGATCCACTTGGACGGGTGAGTGCCCGTGGCATAGTCCTCGAAATCGTCGCTGAAAACCAGGATCCACTGGGCTGTGTCGAGGGTGACGAAGCTCAGCTCGTTCCCGTACCGGGTGCCGTGGTCGTTGGTGGCGTAGGCCCGGACGTAATAGAGTGTATTGGGTGTCAGGTCCACGAGCGATCCGATGAAACATCCGGTCCCGGACCCTGCGCTGAGCGTCCAGTTCTCCAGCGTGGGCGTGTGGGCGGTATCCCAGACAAAGCCCCTGGCGGTTACTTCCCTGCCTCCGTCATCCGTAACGGACCCGCCCACCACTGCGGAGTATTCCTTTACCTGTGTCACCCCGGTCGTGTAGACACTCGGCAGGGTGTCGACGGTCTGGAGGGAAAGTTCGTTGCCGTAGGCTATGCCCTCCGAGTTAACAGCATACGCCCGGAAATAATAATCGATTCCGGGATGCAGACCCTCGATCAGGCAATTGAAAGAATCGACGACCAGCACGCCGGCCATCATATTGTCATAGATGGTGGCCTCCGGCTCCGTGTGCCAGGCAACGCCGCAGGAGAGGATCGGGCTGCCTCCGTCGTCCGTAATCTTTCCGCGGACAAGCACGGAGTTTACGATGGTGGACAGTACTTCCGTGGTGGTAACGGCCGGAAGGGTCGGGGGTTCTTCTTTTTTACAGGAAATGAGAAGCAGCAGGGATAAAAAGATCAATCCCTGTGAGAATAATTTCGTTTTCATAGCCAGGGTCTTTTAAACTAAAATTATACAACCCTGGCGTTAATGTCAAGCAGTTTGTCAAAATAACCTCCGCCCCTGCTATTCGACCCTCAGGCTGTGTGCCGGGTTGATAATGGCAGCCATATAGGATGTATAGCTAACCGTTGCGAGTGCGATCAGGAAGATGAATACGGCCACCAGTACCAGGAAAACGGCATAAACGGCCGGATTGAACGGTATGTGGAAGGCAAAGTTATGCAGCCAGGCACGGATCCCGAAATAGGCCGGCACGGACAGCAGGGTGGCTATTCCCAGCAGCCGGACCGTTTCCCTTGAAAGCAGGAGCATCACGATGTTCACCGAGGCCCCCATGGTCTTGCGGATCCCGATTTCCTTGGTCCGCTGGCTTGTGGTGTAGGATATCAGTCCCAGAAGACCCAGGCAGGAGATGAAGACCGAAAGGATGGAAAACACGAGCAGGATGCTGCCGGTTCGCCGTTCCGTCTCGAACAGCCTGCCGAAATCATCCTCCAGCCAGGTATATTCGAAGGGATAATCCGGTTCGAACTCTTCCCAGACCCGGTTAACGAACTCCACGGTTTCATTGACGTTGCCGTTTCCCAGTTTTACAGTAACCACCCCGCCGTAATTCCCCCGCATGAAATGAATGGCCACGGGGTGGACTTCTTCGTGCATGGACTGGAAATTAAAATCCTTTACCACGCCGATGATGTTGAAATAGCGATTGATCTGGCCGTTCTCTCCGGGCTCGTAAAAGCGGGTATTCAGCGGATCCTTGATATCGAAGGTTCTAATCGTCGCCTGGTTCACCACGACCCCGAAGGAATCGGTCGGCATGTCCCGCCGGAAGAACCTGCCTTCCACCAGTTCCAGTCCCAGAACCCGGTCGTAGTCATAGGTTGCGAAAGAGGTCGAAATGGTAAAAATGTCACCCGGATCCCTTCCCTCCAGCCAGTGCGCGTTTTCCCAGTAGGAGTAGGAAGGCACATGGGTGGAGTTGGACACTTCCAGGACGTTCGAGTGCTGGGCGATCTCGTTCTTGAATGCGTCCATCTTGTCGCCGAGGGCATCCGCGCGGTGCACCAGCAGGACGTTTTCCTTATCAAAGCCCGGATCCCTCTTCTGCATATAGGTCAGCTGGCGGTTCACAACGAGGGTTCCCAGTAAAATGACGATCGATACGGTGAACTGCAAAACGATCAGCAGGCTTCTCAGGTAGCTCTTGCTGCTGCCGCCTTTGATATCGGCCTTCAGGACGGCTACGGGGCGGAAGGATGCCAGTACGAAGGCCGGGTAGCTTCCGGCCAGGAGTCCCACAACAACCGCAAATACCAGCAGTGCGGGTATGGTCCAGGGATTGCTGAAAATGTCAAACCCGATGTGCAGGTGGATCAGGTTGTTGTAGGCCGGCATAAGCAGGTATACCAGCACGATCGCGATGATCAGCGCGATGATGCTGAGGATGACCGATTCGGCCAGGAACTGGGCAATGAGAAGTCCCCGGGAGGATCCCACCACTTTCCGAAGGCCGACCTCCCGGGCACGTGTGGTCGAGCGGGCTGTGGCCAGGTTCATAAAATTGATGCAGGCAATGACCAGGATCAGGATGCCAATGACCAGGAAGATGTAGACGTACATGGGGTTTCCCCCCGGTTCGAGCTCGTACTGCAGGTTGGAGTGCAGGTGAATGTCCGTTATCGGCTGCACGCGGTAGCCATAGGAATTGCCTGCCGCTGCAAATTGCTCCAGGTCCACCCCCATGAACTGTTCCACGAGGGGCCCAACGTACTTGATCACCATATCCTGCATCCGGGTTTCGAATTCCGCCGGGTTTGTCCCCGGTACGAGTATAAGATAGGTGTAAAAGGCATGGTTCACCCAGTTGGTGCTCCGGCTCCGTCTGATGGTGCCCATGGAGCCCAGCATGTCGAACTGTATGTGTGAATTCGCGGGCACATTCTCCATGACGCCGGTCACCGTATAAAAAACGGTATCCTGTTCGATCCGAAGGGTCTGGTCCATGGGATCCTCGTCCCCGAAATACTTCCGGGCATAATCCTCCGTCAGCACCAGACTGCGCGGTTCCTTAAGGCAGATTTTGGGATCTCCTTTCAGCAACCTGAAGCTGAACACATCGAAAAAGGAAGAATCCGCGAACAGGAAATCGTTTTCCGTCTCGTAGAATTTCCGGTCGCCCTTCCGCACCAGGATGTCCCCGGCCTGGTAAAGCCTTACGGCACTTTCCACCTCGGGGTAATCGTTGAGCATGGCTTCCATCATGGGCGGTGAGGTCACTGCATGCCGCATTTCCGTTCCCGGCATGTTTCCCAGGATCCAGGCACGGTAAATCCGGTCGGATTTTTCGTGGAAACGGTCGTAGCTGAGCTCGTTGACAACATACAGGAAAATGAAGATGCTGCTGGCCAGCCCGATGGCGAGTCCCAGAACATTGATAAAAGAATATCCGAAATACCTGTGAAGGTTCCGGAGAGCGGTCTTGATGATGTTGCTGATCATGTGGCGGGATTTTATACCTGAAGTGCTATTTTATTACGACGTACCAAGTTAGTTAAGGTTACCGTGGACAGGAAATAAAATATAGTGAAATAGACGGTTTTACCGGTGAACTGCGTTATTTTAAGGGTGAATGAACAATTGATTTGGCAATGCAAGGGATTACCGATATATTTAACTTGATTTTATAAACGTATTTTTTACATTCATTTAAATCCATGAAAGACTTTAAGTCGCTGGAGGCCTGGTTCGTAACCGGAAGCCAGCATCTGTACGGACCGGAAACACTGAAGCAGGTAGCGGAAAATTCACAGGAAATTGTCAGGGGACTGAACGCATCGGGTAAATCCCCCGTAAAAATCGTATACAAACCGGTCGTAACCACACCGGACGAAATCAGCAAGGTATGCCTTGAGGCAAACGGATCGGACGGTTGCATCGGACTGATCACCTGGATGCACACTTTCTCACCGGCAAAGATGTGGATCGGGGGACTGAGCGCTCTCAACAAGCCCTTCCTTCACCTGCACACCCAGTTCAACCGGGACATCCCCTGGGCCGACATCGACATGGATTTCATGAACCTGAACCAGTCCGCACACGGGGACCGGGAGTTCGGGTTCATCGGAAGCCGGATGCGCAGGGAACGAAAGGTGGTCGTGGGACACTGGCAAGACCCGGAAGTTGCCGCGAAGATCGAACTCTGGCTGAGGGTTGCCGCTGCATGGCACGAATCACGCAAAATTAAGATCGCCCGTTTTGGTGACAACATGAGGGAAGTGGCCGTCACGGAAGGCGACAAGGTGGAGGCGCAATTGAGGTTCGGCTGGGCGGTTAACGGTTACGGGATCGGGGAACTGGTCGCTGTTATAGAC
>CAZNQG010000176.1:0-4620 GCA_964575235.1 uncultured Bacteroides sp. | reverse complement strand
AGCCGGTGGGGAATGAAAGCCCGGGCCAGGGAATATTACCGCTTTCCAAAGTACAACATGCTGCTCGGTATCAGCAACAGCATTTCAGGGGGACTTCCGGTCTTTGTTCTGACCGCGGGATTTTCGACGGCTGTTGCGGGACTATACTCCTTCGGGCTTACCATGATCTTCCGGCCCATGAACCTGGTCACCACGGCTTTCTCACAGGTTTTTTCCCAGCGGGTTATTTCGAAGGTGAACGAGGGGTTACCGGTCCTGGATGACGTGCGAAGGCTGTTTATCCGTATCGTCCAGTTTTCCGTTATTCCTTTTGCCCTGGTTGCCGTTTTCGCCCCCACCATCTTCCGGGTGGTTTTCGGTCCCGAATGGGAGACCGCCGGACAGTATACCCGGATCCTGATCCCCTGGCTTTACCTGGTCTTCCTTTCCGCGCCTTTTATTTTCCTGCCGGACCTGTTCAAAAAGCAGGGTGCCGCACTGTTGATTGACATCATAAAATTGGCACTCAGGGCAGCCGCACTCTTGGTCGGTGTCTTTTTTGGTGATATCTTTGTAACACTGATATTGCTCAGCGGAGTCAGTTCGCTGGTACTGGTTTACCAGATTTTCTGGTATTTTGCACTGGCAAACAGGCACAGCAAGCATATCCCGGTGAGAATAAAAACAAAGGATGAGGCAGGAGAGGAGACATGGAGGACGTCGGCACAGGGGCCCGATCCATTTTTTAACGAGGGCTGATTCCCGCATGCAGGATGTATGGAGGGATTACGTGGTGCGCAGACATGGGATGGGAAAAGGCCTGCCGACCGTATACCTGGATCACCTATTCGACGATGAAATTTGGGATGTGGGTCCCATCTCCCACCTGAATGCGGGCATGATGGCCTGTGACCTGGCGCTTCTCAGGGGACTGGCATCTCTTTACAAGGACTGCACCTATTTCGAGATCGGTAAATTCCGCAGCGAATCCCTGTGCAACATGTCCAAGGTGGCGAAGGAATGTTACGCACTCAACCGGCCGGTTGGGGAGATGCGCAGGCAGGGCCTCCGGAATAAATACATGTACATGATGGGTTACTACACCCGGGTCATGGACAACGTGATTCTCCTGTCCGGTGATTCAAAGACCTTCGATTTTGGTTCCCTGGGGAAGAAATTTGACATCGTTTTTATCAACAGCGGGCACGGTTACAACCGGGTTCTGAGCGATACCCGGAAGGCATTTGAATACCTGGTGCACGAAAAATCCATGGTCGTATGGCATGATTACAGCTACTTCCCCGAAGAGGTATGGTACGAGGTACTGGCGGGGATCCTGGATGGAACGGCCCCGGAAAACCGTGAACAACTATTTTTTGTCTCCAAAACCAAATGTGCTATATTTCTGAGAGAAAGTCTCGACCTTGGAAAGCAGCACTTCTCCGGCCGTTAAAGTACTGATACTGCCCTCCTGGTATCCACCGGACGGGGGGCAGTTTTTCCAGGATCATGCCGAGGGACTGGCAGAGGCGGGTTTCGAGGTGGACGTTCTGGTCAACCGGCTGATGGGGCTGACCCAGCTTAGATACTCGGAAAGGCACCTCTACAAGCGCTTCAGGGTTACCCTTTACAGGGGCACCCGGATCATCCGTTCGTTTTACATCAAACCACCGCGTAGCGAGATATTTGCGGCCCGGCGCTGGGCAAGATCCACCCTCAGGCTTTATGGGAGATACCAGGAAAAATACGGGAAACCGGACGTAATCCTGGCCCACAGTGCCATGTGGGCAGGGTATGCCGCATCCCTGATCAAAAAACAATACGGCCTGCCCTACATCCTCAACGAGCACCGCGGGAGGTTCGCCGTGCTGAGCAAGCAGGCCGCGGCCATGCTGAAGGAATCCTATCGCCCCTTCCTGGAAGCTGCCTACCGGGATGCAGACCGCGTGGTATCGGTGTCCCAGGCACTGCATTTCGGAATCCGGAGATACGTGCCTGAGGATAAAGAACTGCTGGTTATACCGAACATGGTGGACACCGGCTTTTTTTCCCTGCCGGCCCCCAGGGTGCAGGAACCCTTCGTGGTCCTGTCCATAGGCAGGCTGGAGGTGGAGAAAGGGATGGACCTCCTGATCGAGGCCTTCGACCTCTTTGCTGAAGACCATCCGGACGCCCAGCTGCGCATTGTCGGCAGGGGCTCCCTGGAAGCCGAACTCAGGGAAATGGCGGAACGGTCGAACCATCCGTCAAGGATCACCTTCGTCGGGTACATTCCCCCGGAAGGCATCCTCGAGGAACTGCATTTTGCGAACGTGATCGCCGTGGCCAGCCGGATCGAGGCATTCGGGGTGGTATTCATCGAAGCCATGTCCACCGGGCTCCCGGTGCTGGGGACAAAGACCGGCGGACCCGATGCGATCGTACCGGATTACGCCGGTATCGTTGCGGCCATCGAAAGCGTTCCTTCGTTTTTCGTGGGACTGAAAAACATCCACTCCAACTACCATAAGTACGATCCCGTAAAGATTCGCAGGCACGTCGAGAAAAACTTCAGCAAGAAAGCCGTCATCAGCCGTTTCTCCGGACTGATACGGGAGCTCTGCAATGATAAATGTTGAACTCATATACGGCGCGGGATTTCCATGGTATTCGGAAGGAGACTGCCATGTGAAGGGTTTTGCTCACGTGGAAGGCCAAGGCATAATGCGGGGAAAGGACCTGCTTGCCTACTTCCGCGACGGCTCCTGTTTCGATGATTTTACCAGCCGGGTCTCCCGGGCCAACGGGATGTTCTCGGTGGTGGTCCTGAAGAAGGGGAAGGCCTGGCTCGGGGTGGACCGGATGCGGACCTTTCCCCTGTTCTACGACTGCATGGCAGGCGATGGGTCCGCCATTGCGGGAACGGCCGTAATCTCCGATTCGGCGCAGAGGATCCGGGAGGAGACGGGGAGCCGGCGCCTGAACCATGCCGCTGTAAACGAGTTCCTTGCCACAGGCTATGTGACCGGGAAGGAAACCCTTGCAGAGGGCATCTGCCAGGTTCAGGCATCGGAGGTCATCGAAATCCAGGTTCCCGATACCGAGGCATCCCGGCCCCGCTTTAACTCAGCCCTGTACTCCACCTACCGTACCTCCAGGGTGAGGGGACAGCCAACTGAAGAGCTCGAAAAGGAACTGGAAAAGGTAACCCGGAATGTTTTCGCCTGTCTGGTTGAATCGCTGGAAGGGCGCCCGGTGTTCCTTGCACTCAGCGGTGGCTTCGATTCCCGTTTCGTGGCGGCCATGCTGAAAAAAACAGGCTATCCCTCGGTCACCTGTTTCTCGTACGGACGGGAAGGGAATCCGGATATGCTGCGTGCCCGGGAAGTGGCGGAGCGGCTGGGCTTTCCCTTCATCCCGATCATTTACACCCCTGAGCTTATCGGTGATTTTCTGGGGGAGAGGGAGTTTTACGAATACGTCGACTTCAGCTCGAACCTAAGCTCCATGTTCTTCATGCAGGAGTATTTTGCAGTGAAGTACCTGAAGGAACAGGGGAAGGCGCCTCCGGAGGCCGTTTTCATCCCCGGGCATTCGGGTGATTTTTTCGGGGGAAGCCAGCTTTTGAAGCACGGGCTTCATGCCGGTAAGGAAGAATTGGAGAAAACCGTCCGGCGCATCTACGACGTAAAGTACGCCTGGTTCGGGCAGGCAGGTGCGGCCCGGAAAGCCCTGCTGAGGAGGATCGAATGCAGCATCCTGGACAAAGGTAATACCGGGGATACCCTGCCGTATTCCCTACACGAGGACTGGGACCTGAAGGAAAAACTCGCCAAGTTCATCGTCAATTCCTGCAATGTGTACGGATGGTACGGATTCGAGTACCGCCTCCCGCTCTACGATTACGAATTCCAGGATTTCTTCCGCGACCTGACCTTCGGGTTGAAGGCCAATAAGCGTTTATACGATGATTTCCTTATAAGGCGGGTCTTCGGTGACCTGGGACTGAACTTTCCGCAGGAGCTTCAGCCGGACCTGCGAACCCAGCGGCGGACCCTGATGAAGAAAAACATAAGGAAGATCCTGCCTGCATTACTGGTCCCCTCAACCCTGTCGAGGCAGGACCCGATCTGTTATTATGAGATCACCCGGGCCTTAAGGCAGGACCTGGCACGAAAAGGGACCCGGATCCGCATCCGCGGCAACAGTTACAATTCCCTCATCGTGCAATGGTACATTGAGTACCTGAAAGCAGGGTGGCATGCGGTCACCGAGGACCTGCGCGCTGCCCCGGATCTTTGATCCAAAAATGATACGGCGTTCCAAATAATTCCTTAAATTTGCACCCCGAACCTCACAACCGTGTCACACCCTCGCCCACACCCATGCCTTCATGGTGGATGTAGCTCAGCTGGTTAGAGCGCTGGATTGTGGTTCCAGAAGTCGCCGGTTCGAATCCGGTCTTCCACCCCATTCTCTCGAAACCGATTGATCGTCAACCGATCCCGGAATCTCACATTGCCCCTGCGCCACTTTCTGCCTCACTTTGCGTCACAATGGCGTACAATATATGTATATGCCATTTTATTAACCCAAATTTAAAGTATAACGGCAGTCTGTCTAAAAATTCCCGAGTGGTACGGCTATAGGGATGAAAGATAA
>CAZNQG010000175.1:0-4673 GCA_964575235.1 uncultured Bacteroides sp. | reverse complement strand
GTGGTACAGAGCTCTTCAACATCGACCAGTTCTTCGATGAATTCTACCAGCCCGGGCTGCTCCAGGAAAAGCTAAGGGAAAGGGATTCTGAAAAACCTGAGGAACCCGCGACTTCAGGACCGTCCTTCCGGGGGAGCAGCATCCGGGAACGACTGAAGGAGTCCCCTCCCCCCAGCGTTGAGATCCTGGGTCCCACGCCGGGCGACACCCTCAGCGAGCCCCGGATCCAACTGGTACTCAGGATCACGAACAAGGGGGGCGGGGTCCAGGAGATCCGCCTGCTGAACAACGGCAAACGGATCCCGGTGGAGATCCTTGAACCCCAGAAGGCAAACCGGGAAGGTAAAAGCCTGGAACAGAGAGTCGAGGTTGCGCTGGTCCCGGGTCGCAACACCATACAGGCCAGTGCTTACAGCGATGGACGCATCGAATCCTTTCCCGCGGTCCTCCAGGTGATCTACGACGGCAAGGGACAGGTCATCAACTGCTATCTCCTGGCCGTTGGGATCAATGAATACCGGAACCCGGCCCTGAACCTGAATTATGCGCGGAACGATGCCCGGGCCTTCAGCAGGACGCTGGAAGAGCAGGGTAAAACCATATTCAGGAAGGTGGAGGTCCGGACCCTGTATGACCGGGAAGCTACACGGCAGAACATCCTTGGCGCACTCGAGGAATTAGCCCGCGAAGCCAGGCCGGAAGACGTGTTTGTTTTTTATTACGCCGGGCATGGAAGCATGGTGGGGAACCGGTTTTATTTCATTCCCACGGAAAACGTCAGCCTGTACCAGCAGGAAAGGCTGAGCAGCGAGTCCATCGAGGCAGGTCTGGTACAGGAAAAATTCAGGAACATAGCGGCCCTGAAACAGGTTGTGGTCCTGGACGCATGCCAGAGCGGGGGATCCGCGGAAATTCTCGCCCAGCGAGGTGCCATGGAGGAGAAGGCTATGGCACAGCTTTCACGCTCCTCAGGGGTCCATGTAATGGCCGCAGCCGGGAGTGAGCAATTTGCTACGGAGGTGGAAAGCCTGGGGCACGGGCTTTTTACCTATGCACTGCTCGAGGCCCTGGAAGGAAACGCGGACGGGGCCCCCAGGGATGGCAACGTAACCGTTTATGAACTCAAGGCATACATCAATGACCAGTTGCCCGAGCTTTCCCGCGAGTACAAGGGAAGCACTCAGTGGCCTTATACCTTTTCCATCGGCCATGACTTCCCGCTGATGCGCAGCAAAAATCCAACGCAAATGAAGCGTTGAACCTTTGAGTATTGATAATTCGGCAGAAAAAATTACATTTATGATCTGATTACCTTTGCAGTTAGCCCGTGAGATCAACCCTGCTTATATTTTTAGCCTGCATTGCATTGCTCCCTGTCCGGTCGCAGGAATCCGTGGACAGCATATTGAACGTGGTTGAAACCACCGACGATGATTCCGTCAAGGTCGAGGCCCTTCTGACCCTTACACGGCTTTACCTGAGCCGGAACCTCAAGCAAAGTGTTGAATACGGGCAGCAGGCCGTCGAGGTGGCCAGGGGAACCGGTTCCCTGAAGCAGGAAAGCGAGGCGCTTACCACCCTGGGTGCAGCGCATTTTTATTCCGGCAATTACCAGATGGCACTGGACGTCTGGATGGAATCGGTGGAAATCCTGGAAACCCGGGAGGCCCTTGCAACCGACTCCCTCACAAGGCAGGGACTGATGGACCAGAGAGCGCTCCTGTTGAACAACATCGGTGTGGTATACAAAACCATGGGGCAATACGACAAAGCCATTGAATTTTACCAGCAGAACCTGAAGATCCAGGAAGCCACCGGCAACCTCCTTAAAATGGCATGGGCAAGGGCCAACATTGCCAATGTTTATTTTGCCTTCGAAATCGATTTTGAGAAGGCCCTGGAATATTACCGGGTAAGCCTTGAGCTGTTCATGCGCTATACGGATCAGGAACCCGGGGACCTGCAGGGCAAGAGGGGATTGGCACAGACCTATCTGAACATGGGCATCGTTTACAAGGAACTGAACGACTACGGCCAGGCCCTGGAAAACTTCCGCAAGGCCCTGGAATATTTCACCGAACTGGAAGACCGGGCATTTATCGCCCGCACACAGAAGAACATAGGTTTTGTCTATATGGAGGGAGGAAATTACGAGGAAGCTCTTGCAGCCGTACAAAACTCCCTTGAATACAACCGGGAAATCGGGCAGCGCAAGGAAGTGGCGGAAGATTTGAAAAACATCGGAAAGATCTATTACCGTATGAAACGCTACCAGCAGGCACTGGATTATATGAACCAGAGCCTGGAGATCTCCAGGGAGCTTGACCTTAAACGGGAAATGTTCGACGTATACCGTGACATTTCAAATGTTTACAGGGATATGGAAGACTACAAGCGGGCCCTGGAAAATTACGTACGATACGGTGCCCTGAAGGATTCCAGCATCCGCGAGGAAAATCTCAACCAGATCTCGGAACTTGAAACCAAGTACGAGACGGAACGGATCGAGCGGGAGAACGTCCTGCTGAACACCCAGAACGCCCTGCAGGAAGCACAGGTAAAACGCCAGAGGATCTTCCTTTTTTCTGTGATCGGGATCTCCGTTATCATCCTTGGATTCGGGACCGTGGTATACCGCCAGTACCAGGAAAAGAAACGGGCGAACATCCTCCTGGAAGAACAGAACATCGAGATCAAGCAGCAGCGCGACAAGATCTTCCAGCAAAAGCAGGAGATCACCGACAGCATTCAGTACGCGAGCAGGATCCAGAGCGCCGTGCTTCCGCCGGACACCATGCTCAGCAAGCTCCAGGATCATTTCATCCTGTACAAACCCAGGGACATCGTCAGCGGCGATTATTACTGGATGACCCTGAAAGACAACATGACCGTCGTGGCTGCGGCGGACTGCACGGGACACGGCGTTCCCGGGGCCTTCATGAGCATGCTGGGGATATCCTTCATGAACGAGATCGTCAATAAATCGGATACCACCCAGGCCAACGAGATCCTCAACCAGCTCAGGGGCAATGTGATCTCATCCCTGGGACAGACGGGGGTCGAGGGTGAAGCACAGGACGGGATGGACCTGGCCCTCTGCGTAATCGACACAAAAGCAATGAAAATCCAGTTCTCGGGTGCCTATAATCCCCTGTACATAATCCGGAACGACGAGCTCATCGAATACAAACCCGATAAAATGCCGATCGGGATCCATAAGGAAAAGAGCGATCCCTTCACAAACCACCTCATCGATGTTGAAGTGGGGGATGCACTGTATATGTTCTCCGATGGCTACGTGGACCAGTTCGGGGGCGTCCGGCAGAAGAAATTCATGACCAAGAATTTCAAGGAACTGCTGCTCCGCATCAACAAAAAACCCATGCAGGAACAGAAGGACATCCTGGACAATACCATCCAGGAATGGATGGGCAGCGTGGAACAGATCGACGATATCCTGGTCCTGGGACTCCGCATCTGAGCATCCCGGATGCAACCATATGTCCTTAAATATGGTCCTAATATGGATTGAGGACATCCATTTTGTGTATCTTTCCCGAAAGACCCGATCTGTTTTAAATTGACGAATGTATTTTTTCAGGTGACGAAGGATTCCCGATCGTTGAAACCATGCGGAATTTTGAGCGTAAAAAGCATGTACCCGAATCAAACCAACCCACTAAAATAATCATGAAAAAAAACATCTTCTTTCTTTCCGTTTTCTGCCAGTCACTCCTGATCAGCACCGTTCTGAACGCACAGGTCTACCTCGGCATCGACATCCCGAGCGACTGCGAGCCGGCTACGGTGAACTTACTGAATAACAGCGACGTCGGGACCGTCCCTCCGGAAATCTGGACCTGGGACATCAACGGCATGATCTTTAACGACTACGAGGTGACGGGACTGATCCTCCCGGCCGGGTACTACGACGTTTCGCTGGTGCTATACGACAGCCTGGGATACGTTGGGGAAGATCACAACAGTTTCGAGATCTACCCCGACCTCAGCGGATTCATGACCTCATCGGGAGGTGAGGCATGCCCGGGCGAACCCATGCAGTTCTGGTTCGACGACCGGATCAACCCTTACGACCTTCTGTGGACATTCGGGGACAACTCCGTCACAGAAGACCAGCACAAGTATAATTACCCAACCCATACCTTTTACGAGGCGGGCCTCTACGACGTCACCCTGATCATAGACCATTACTGCGGACCGGACACCATCGTGCAGCAGGTTGACATCGGCGGATCGGCCAAACCGGATGTGCACGCCTACATTTCCAACGGACCGGAATTCTGCCCGAACGATCCCGTGATATTCGACGTAGAGGGAGAATATCCTTCTTACCTCTGGAATTTCGGTGACGGGCAAACCTCCACCCTGAGAAGGCCGCAACACGTATACCCTGCGGAAACAGCCACGACCTATACCGCAACTGTGAAGGTAACGAATTCCTGCGGGAATTCGGACACGGACACCCTGCAGGTGACCTTTACGGACGACATGGAAGCCGATGCGGGTTTCGACTTTTACTACGACAGTTATTATACCGGCTATCCCTGCCCCAACTCCCCCGTTGAATTCTTTGCAGGGGGAACCGGCATATACGAGTGGAATTTCGGCGACGGGAGCTTTTCCAACGATCAGAAAGCCACAAACTATTACAC
>CAZNQG010000174.1:0-4683 GCA_964575235.1 uncultured Bacteroides sp. | reverse complement strand
GAAGTTTCCGTTGCCAGTTTTTCAGATTTGCCCCTGTTCGCCGGTCCGGGACCCACACGGATCCCCTGGTGGCCGAATTTCTGAAGCAAAGAAGATACCTTGCCTGCGGTGACTTCGGGCGGCAGGACCCCGTCCACGGAGGTGATGGCGATGACCTCAATCTGGGGACTGGCCAGCATCATGCAGATGGTGCGGAAGTCGTCGATACCGCCGTCGGTATCGATGATCACATGGTACTTTGCCTTGTAGTGGGCCGGAACGGGCTGAAGGAGCAGGAGGAGGAAAAGGATGCCCAGGATTCTTTTCATAAGGGGTGCGCCCGATATCTGTTTTGCTTTCATCGCGACGGTTCAGGGTGGGTGGAGAGTCTGAGGCTGATGCCGCCCATGACAGAAATGCCGGGCATGGGGTAACCGTAGTTGATCTGGTATTCCCGGTCGAGGAGGTTGGAGCCGGACAGGAATACATCCATGAAGCGGGTGGCCCGGTAGCCGACGCGGGCGCCGAGGACCTGGTAATTTTTTTCAACGACCTCCACGCCGGAACCGGTCTCGTTATAGAGGTTGAATATGCCCTGCAGTTTGAGCAGGAAGTTCCATTTCCCCAGGCTGTACCTGCCTGAGACGAACAGGTTGTGCCCCGGCGTAGCGGACAGGGGCTTTTGCATGTGGATGTAACTGTAATTGGCACGCAGTTTCAGCGCCTCGAGGGGCCGGTAGTCCCATGAAAATTCGATTCCCTTGTTGTTGAAGCTCCCGCTGTTACGGTACTGGGGCGGGGGCGGGGCCACCGGGGGGACCATCACGATCAGGTTCTCCCCGTCGCTCATGAACAGGGTCAGTTCGGTCTGCATCCGGCCATGCATCCAGTGCTGGTCCCACCCGATCTCGTAATTCATCATGCGCTCGGGTACCAGGTTATCGTTGGCCGGTGGGAAAAGGTACAGCTCGCGGACGGAAGGCGGGCGATACCCTTTCGAGACCGATGCCTTCAGGTAGGTGCCGGACCGGACCACCCAGGAGAGTCCCAGTTGCGGGACCCACTCTGTGCCGTAAATGGAATTGGTCTCGAACCGGAGTCCCCCGTTCAGGGTCAGCCTCTGCCGGATGACCTGCTGGATGGTGGCATAAAGAGCCGTATTCGAGGTACCGGTCCACCGGTCGTTTACCGGCGAAAGCTCGAATGTCGGGGGCATGATTACGTTGCCCTCCTCGTCACGCAGCACGGTGGTGATGGGGCTGCCCTTCCCGCCGTAGCTCATGTAGTCGAAGCCAAGGGTGAGGGTGTTCCCGCGGAACAGTTTGAGTCCCTCGTAAGCCATCACCCCCATCATCTCGTCGACCGAATGCCAGCCGTCCGTTATGTCGTGGTCGCCGAAGTTGTAATAGAATTTCAGGGCGCCCTCCACCCGGTCGGCATTGTTTTCAAAGGATAGGGAAGCCTTCCCGCGGAGGATGTCGATGCGGTCCCCCGCCACCCCGCCTACCGGTCCCGGGTCGGCCGTTTCGTACCCGGCCAGGCTGAAGTCGGCA
Source organism: uncultured Bacteroides sp. (assembly GCA_964575235.1). Classification (GTDB taxonomy): domain Bacteria; phylum Bacteroidota; class Bacteroidia; order Bacteroidales; family SM23-62; genus SM23-62. Next base: position 3,151 of record CAZNQG010000174.1, on the reverse strand, counting down.
AAGAGCCTGAGGTGGGAACCCAGCAGGTACCCGGCCTTCACGTAGCCGTTGGTGATCCGGAAATCGGAGCTGTCCCGGTGCCCGTCGGTGCGGTCGTGGTTGAAAGATGCGAACAGGTTGAAATTCTTCTTTTTATAGCCTGCACCGGCCATGTACTTCTGGGTGTTGAAGGAGCCGTACTGAAAGCGGGCATTGGCCTGCAGCCCGTCCTCCTTCTGCTTGCGGGTGATGATGTTGATCACCCCGCCGAAGGCATTCGAACCGTACAGGAAGGATGCGGGTCCCCGTATCACCTCCACCCGCTCGGCATCCGAAGTCACGTAGGCATCCGGCAGGTGGTGGCCCATAAGTCCCATGAACTGCGGGTGCCCGTCGATCAGCACCAGCACCTGGGTCGTGGGATTGCCCCCGAGTCCCCGGATATTCACCTGTCCCGCGGCCCCCGTGGCCACCCCGAAACCCGTGATGCCCCGCTCGGTCACGAAGAGTCCCGGGATCTGCTCGCTCAGCACGGGAAGGAGGGCGGATTCGGTGGATTCATCCAGCTCGACACGGGAAACCAGGGATACGGACAGGGGGACGTTCTGCCGGGCGACCTCCACACGGGTTCCGGTGACCACCACTTCCTCGATCTCCAGGGTGTCCGTGGTGATGGATTGTGAAAACAGCGGTGCCAGGGGCAGCAGAAGGGCGGTAAGGACGTAAAACTTTTTCATCGAGTAACACTAAATTAATAATCGTAACACGAAATTAGAATTAGAAAACGGTTTCTGCAAGGAAATAATTGCCTGCAGGCCAATTCAGATTGATTCTATCTAAGCCCGGTTCCTGCCGGAAAGCATGGTTGAAACCCGGCAGGAAGTGTTAATTTTGGCATCAAATCTTCCGCCATGAAAATCGGCATCCTGAGAGAGACCAAGATACCGCCGGACCGCAGGGTACCTTTTTCACCGGCACAGCTGGCGGAAATGGCTGCCCGGTACCCGGATCATTCCTTCGCGGTGCAGCCGAGCGAAATACGCTGCTTCACCGACCGGGAGTATGCCGATGCGGGCATCGGGCTGGGGGAGGACCTTTCGGATTGCGACGTACTTATGGGGGTGAAGGAAGTCGGGATCGATGCCCTGGTCCCTGGCAGAACCTACCTGTTCTTTTCTCACACGGCCAAGGAGCAGCCATACAACCGGCAACTGCTGCAGGAGGTTGTGGCCCGGAAGATCCGGCTGGTGGACCACGAGTACCTGACCGACAAGGACGGGAACCGGCTGGTGGCCTTCGGGCGCTGGGCCGGGATCGTCGGGGCCTACAACGGCCTGAGGGCCTGGGGGGAGCGCTACCGGCAGTACAGCCTGAAGCCGGCCCACCGGTGCCACGACATGAAGGAGATGAAGGAGCGGCTTGCGGCCGTAAAGCAAGCGCTCCCGGAACTCCCGCCCGTCAGGATCCTGGTAACCGGCGGCGGGCGGGTCGCCTTCGGGGCCATGGAGACCCTGGGTGAACTGGGACTGGATATCGTTCCCCCGGGGAATTTCCTGCACGATGAGTATGACAAACCGGTGGTTTGCCGCATCGATCCCTGGGATTATGTCCGGCGAACCGACGGGGAGACCTTCGAACTCCTGCATTTTTTCAGGCACCCGGAAATGTACGAATCCACCTTCAAGCCCTATACCAAGGTCACCGACCTGTTCATCGCATGCCATTACTGGGACCCGCGCTCGCCGGTTTTCATGACCCCCACGGACATGCGGGAGCCGGATTTCCATATGCGGGTGATCGCCGATGTGAGCTGCGACATCAAGGACCCCATCCCTTCGACCATCCGCGCGTCCACCATCGCCGAACCCTTCTACGGGTACGACCCGCTGAGCGAGGCGGAGACCGCGCCCTTCGACCTGAGCAGCATTACGGTGATGGCCGTCGACAACCTGCCCGGCGAACTTCCCCGGGATGCCTCGGTGGATTTCGGCTCCATGCTCACGGAGAAGGTCGTGCCGGCCCTGCTGGGGGAGGACCCCGACGGGATCATCCGGAGGGCTTCGATCACCGACGGAGAGGGACTGACCGAATACTTCAGCTACCTGCAGGATTACCTGGAGGGGAAATAGGGGAGGTGCCGGCGGTTTACCGGGCGACGGACTTGCCGCTGGCTGAGTATTGCCGCCCATACTAATCCGGCGCCGGGATTTCGGCCTTCCGGCATTTCGCTGCAACCGGGTCCGTCAAGCGGGCGGCCTGGTTCCTTCTGCTTGTGCTACCCTGCCTGCATGCCTTCGGGCAGGAGAAGACGAACCGGATCGCCGTGAAGCTGTACACCAACTTCAGCTATTCCGCTCCGGTGGAGACGGAAGGCCCGGGGCAGTCCACCGGCTACCTCAGGATCGAGGAGGAAGGTTACATCCGGGCCGGGTATTTCACACCGGGAGTGGTTTTTGAGAGGGCGTACGGGGACCGCTCCATTGACCTCAGGCTGGCGATCCGGCGAACGGACAGTCCCACCCTGCCCCTGGAGGACCGCACCACCTCGACCATCGACCTGCTGGGCTTTCCGGCCCGGGTCCACGTAAGATTCGGGGTGGGCCTGCGTTTGTAAACGGAACCCCTTTGCACCTGTGACCGACGGACCCCGTCGCCGATCCACGTAAGGCTGGGAGCCGGGCTGAGGCTGTAAGCGGGAACGGTTCATTTTTCCCTTAAAAAAATAGGGCAGATTTTCGGGTAATACACGATTTTTTTTATATATTAACTAGCTGGGAATTACGAAGATAACTGTGTTCTATCTAACATTCCCATGAACCGTTTCACAAAATATCCCTGCCATGAAACCAGCTAAAACCCTGAGACTTTTCTGTTTACTCGCCTGTATCCATACCGGAATCTCCGGCCAGGCGCTCACCGCCTGGAATGAGATCCAGATGCACATCGAAGGAAGTGACGGCGACCAGTTCGGATATGCTGTGGCCGTATCCGGAGACTATGCCGTGGCCGGATCGCCCGATGCGGGAGCTTATGTCCTATACCGCCACCAGGGGGGCACGGAGAACTGGGACATCGTCAAAGCCCTGGAGCCCAGCACGACCGGCAATGCCTTCGGGTGGTCCGTCGCAATATCCGGTGACTACATCGCGGTGGCTGCTCCCTGGGACAATAC
>CAZNQG010000173.1:0-4747 GCA_964575235.1 uncultured Bacteroides sp. | reverse complement strand
TATTCACGGAGAACGGCTGCCTTCATCTGTTTTATTTTAAGGATCCGTGAGCAGATCTTCGTTACAGGCTCAACTCAGGAAATCCTCACGGATGGGACTGAAACTGTCTATGAGCCTTACATGCTCGGTAAGCAGGCGTATGGTATGTTTCTTACCTGGAGCAACGGCAAACATATCCCCTCTTTTCAGATGTTGGTCCGGTTCTCCCTCACACAGGAAGAGGATCTCCCCCTCCGCCACATAGGATATCTGCTCGTGGGGATGCGAATGCGGAGGTTCCGGTTCGGCCCACGGACCGCCGGAAAAATCGATCAGTACCGTCATCAATTTATCCGTATGGATGAATTTCCTGTTCAGCCCATCCCTGACCTTACGGTAGGGAGTCTCGTCAAATCTTAATACCGGCATGTATTATTCATTCGAAGGTTTTCCAATGGTTGCCAGAATCCCGCCGTCCACATAAAGCACATGGCCGTTCACGAAATCGGATGCTTTGGAAGCCAAAAAGATGGCGGTACCCTGGAGTTCCTCCGGTTGTCCCCAGCGCCCTGCCGGTGTACGGTGGATGATGAACTCGTTGAAGGGGTGTCCGCCGACCCGTATCGGGGCGGTCTGCTCGGTGGCATAATATCCCGGGCCGATCCCGTTTGCCTGGATGTTGTATTTTGCCAGTTCGGTGGCAAGGTTCCGGGTTAGCATTTTCAGTCCCCCTTTGGCCGCCGCATACCCGCTTACCGTGTTGCGGCCGAGTTCGCTCATCATGGAGCACATGTTAATGATTTTTCCTCCTTTCCCTCGTTTGACCATGGATTCGGCCACGTACCTGGACATGATGAAGGGGCCGCTCAGGTCCACATCGATCACGTCGGTGAAATCCTTCGCCTCCATTTCCAGGAAGGGTATGCGCTTGATGATCCCCGCGTTGTTTACCAGGATGTCGATGGGAGCCACCTCCTTTTCGATCCTGGGAACGAATTCCCGGACAGACTTTTCATCGGTCACATCGAAGTTGTAGGCTGCCACCTCGATCCCGTCCCCGGCATATTCCTTCACCGCTTTTTCAAGCTTTTCCGGGAATATGTCGTTGATCACGATCCGTGCACCTGCTCCGGCCAGTCCCTTTGCAATGGCCATTCCCAGGCCGTGCGTGGCACCGGTGACCAGTGCGGTCTTGCCTGTAAGGTCGAATAGTTCCTTTATCATGGTTTTATGTTTTAAATGATGAATTTTATTTCAGTCCCGTAGGCTGTACCACGTCCATATCCCCGTAATCCAGGTTCTCACCGGCCATCCCCCAGATAAAAATATAGTTGGAGGTTCCGGCGGCACTGTGGATGGACCAGGACGGGGAAAAGACCGCCTGATCGTTGTGCATCCAGATGTGCCTGGTCTCGTCCGGGCGGCCCATGAAATGGCAAACGGCCTGGTTATCCGGGACCTCGAAATAAAAGTACGCCTCCATCCTGCGGTTATGGGTGTGGACCGGCATGGTATTCCACACGGACCCGGGTTGCAGTTCCGTCATTCCCATCTGAAGCTGGCAGGTCTCCACGACGCTGTTTACCAGGAGTTTGTTGATCTTCCGCGCGTTGGAAGATTCCAGGGAGCCGAGCTCAACCACTTCAGCATCGGCCAGCGTTACCCGCTTGTTGGGGAATTTTTTATGAGCCGGGGCTGAATTGAGGTAAAACTTGGCCGGTTTGTTTTTATCGGCCGATTCAAAACCGACCTCCACGTTCCCTCGGCCCAGGTAAAGTGCATCCTTGTACCCGAGTTCGTAGGTTTCACCGTCCGCGCTGACGATGCCCTTGCCACCGGTGTTGATCACACCCAGTTCCCGCCTGGCAAGAAAGGTGTCCGATTTCAGGGAGTTGAAGCTTTCGAGCTTCAGCTTTTTGCCCACCGGCATGGCCCCGCCGACAATATACCGGTCGTACAGGGAATATTCCATGACGATATCGTTGGGGATAAAAATCTCGCTGACCAGGAATTCCTTCCTGATCTTTTCCGTACCGTAGGATGTAAAATCCTCCGGGTGTACTGCAAAACGTTCGTTAAATCTCATGATTTCTGTTTTTTAAAGTTGAATTTCGAATAATGATTTCGGGTTTGATAACGATCTCCCTGCCGCTGCCTTCACGTTCCGAATCGATCTCCTCGAACAGCAGCCTGGTCGCGGACCTCCCGATCTCTGTGCTCTGCTGTTCAACGGTTGTAATCTCCAGCAGTTCGGTAAAGGGTTCGTTGGCAAAACCGGCAACCCCGACATCCTGGGGGACGCGGATCTTATGTTCCTTGAGACTCAGCAGGGCCCCCAGGGCGGAATAATCGCTGGCGGCAAATATGGCGTCAAATGTGTTGCCCTGTTTAATCAGCCTGTCGGTCCGTTCCTTCCCTCCTTCCTTCGTGATCACATTTTTAAAGACTTTTCCGGGTCCGGCTTTCAGTCCCCCCTCCTCCAGGGCCTTCAGGTAACCGGCCTTCCGTTCCCGGTATATATTTATGTTTTGCGGCCCCCCGTAATGAACGATCTTCCGGTATCCCTGGTTTATCAGGTGCGCTGTAATCCCCCTTGCTGCTTCGTAATTATCGTTCATCACCCTGCCTGCCTGCAGCCCGTCGAATACCCGGTCGAACATGACCAGGGGGATTTTCCTCTCCATGATTTCCATCAGGCTGTCCGCCCGGTCCGTTTCCTTTGACAGGGACATGATGATGCCGGCTACCCGGTTGCTTATGAGGGTCCGGATGTTCTCGTCCTCGCGGGATTTTTCCTCGTGTGACTGGCAGATGATGACGCTGTAGCCCCGTTCCCTGGCAATGCTTTCCACGCCGTGGATTACGTTCGAAAAAAACACCCGGTTGATCCTGGGAACGATGAGCCCGATACTGCTGCTGCCACCCTGCCGGAGCTGCCTGGCAAAAAGATTAGGCTCATAGCCCATCTCCCGGGCCTTGGCCATGATCTTCCTACGCATCTCTTCACCAATCCCCGGAGCATCGGTCAGGGCCCTGCTTACCGTCGAAACGGTGGTATTCAGCTCCCTGGCAATGTCCTTTATGGTAACCTTCATTGCTGCCATGCCCGAAATGCAAATATATGAATAAACGCAAACGTTTGCTTAATTTTCGGATATTATCTATTTTGCGAAGCTAAGATTTAAGGTATGACCGGACAGGAAATTTTAAAGAAAATAAGGGATACCCGGGTGGTACCCCTCTTCTACCATCACGACGCCGGACTCTCTTCCAAGGTTATGCAGGCCGTCTTCGAGGGAGGCATCGAAGTGCTTGAATTCACCAACCGTGGTGAAAGGGCCATGGAAGTCTTCAGGGAACTGGTTGCATACAAGCATAAAGCACACCCCGGGGCTGCCCTCGGTATCGGGAGCATTGTGGATGCCGATGCGGCGAGACAATTCATTAAGGCGGGAGCCGATTTCGTGGTATCCCCCCTGCTGAAGAAGGAAGTACTGGAAGCATGCCGCGAGGAGGGCATTTTGCACATCCCGGGCTGCTCCACCCTGACCGAGATCCACCAGGCGGAGACCTGGGGGACCGAAATGATCAAGGTCTTTCCCGCCGCCCAGCTCGGGGGACCCGCATACATAAAGGCCATCAAGGGTCCATGTCCCTGGCTGTCGCTCCTTGTAACCGGTGGGGTGAAGGCAACGGCGGAAGACCTGGAAGCCTGGAACAGGGCTGGTGCCGAAGGATTCGGCATGGGATCCGACCTGATCCCGAAGGACCTGGTGGAACGGGGCGATTTCGAAGCGCTGAAAAGGAAAGTGCAGGAACTGGTCCGCATCGTACGGCAACTTAAATAAAAAAACTACCTTTAAGGCGGACTGAACATTAAATCCAATCATCTCATGAACAAATTTTTCGAGGCGAACGAAAGGATCAGCAAATACCGGTGGACCATCTGTGCGCTGGTTTTTTTCGCAACCACGGTCAACTATCTTGACCGGCAGGTAATTTCCATACTGAAACCCGCCCTGGAATCGGATCTCGGCATCGGCGAGGTGGAATACGGGGCCATTGTTTCGGCATTTCAGCTATCCTATGCGATCGGGATGATTCTGATGGGCCGGTTCATCGACTGGGTGGGTACCAAACTCGGGTATGCCTTTGCCTTTATCGGATGGAGCCTATCCGCCATAGGGCATGCCCTGGCGAAGGGACCTTTCGGTTTCGGAGTTGCCCGGTCATTCCTCGGGGTAACGGAAGCCGGTAACTTCCCTGCAGCGATTAAAACCATCGCGGAATGGTTCCCGAAAAAGGAAAGGGCACTGGCCACCGGGATCTTCAATTCCGGGACCAACGTCGGCGCCATCCTGGCCCCGATCCTGGTTCCCATAATCTACGTCAAATGGGGCTGGCAGATGGCCTTTATCTCGGTCGGGGCCATCGGGCTGATCTGGCTGATATTCTGGTTCATCTACTATGAGGTCCCCGAAAAACAAAAAAGGGTGAATGAAGCAGAACTTGCCTACATCCGCAGCGACCAGGAGGAGGAAACCAAGGAAAGGATCCCCTGGGCGAAACTCCTGCAATACAGGCAGACCTGGGCCTTTTTCATCGGAAAATTCCTGACCGATCCCATCTGGTGGTTCTACCTGTTCTGGATCCCGGGATGGCTGGCCGATGTAAGGGGACTGAACATCACGCAGTTCGGTTTGCCCCTGGTCGTTATTTACACGGCCACAACGGTGGGCAGCATTTTCGGGGGATGGCTTTCCTCCTA
>CAZNQG010000172.1:0-4787 GCA_964575235.1 uncultured Bacteroides sp. | reverse complement strand
GCACAATCTTTTTTTATTATAGTTATCAACAAGTTTTAATAGCACAACGAGTTATTAATAATACTTTTTGACAATTCTTTATTCCAATTTCAGTTATACTCCAAAACCGTGCCGGGAACCCATCTGCCGGCCTAAAGTCCGGGTATGTCCTTCGTCGCTGGATCGGGACCCCTGTTATGACCGTTTAACGCGGATAGTCATGCATTTTGCCCACGGGCACGTTCTATGACAATCTGTCACCCGCATGTGCGGATCCTTAAAGGATCTGATGGCTCCTCCGGATTATCGTAAAAATTCTGCCGAAGTTGCACCGCCGCTCTTCGATTTTTATGGAATCTCGGGTCCGCTCTTTCCGTTCCAGGGACAGCGTTATCAATCCCCGGTGAAAAGCCGGAAAAAGGCCTCGATCTGTCCCCGGAAGGCAAACAGGAACATTCCGGCTGATAGCACAACATCCGCAACTAAAAGGTGCCGGGCGTTTATCCTGCATTTGGCCAGCAGGACGCAAACCGCCAGGCGCTGAACGCCCTGGATCAGGAAGAAGGCAAAGATCAGGAGTGCGTCGGGGTTATATTCCCTTGCGGCTTCGCGGTCCCCTCTCATGATGGCCGAGAATGCCCTGGATATGCCGGAGGAGGGAGCAGGTTGCCCGGTGATCTTTTCATGGAAGGACGGCAGGGGATGATTGTTCTTTTCCGCCGAAAAAACCGCCGAATAAAGGAATACCAGTCCAATGAGCCCTGCCAGTACAAGGTTCACGATCAGGTATGGCTTACGCACGGCCGAAGAATAAGTTGCCTGGCTGGCCATTGCTGTTTCAGGTGAGCGCCTGACGCCGGACTCCCCGAAATCCGTTTCCGGCCGGATCCTTTTGTGACCGCTCGATGCCGGAATGTCCATGGTGGATTGGCGGCCCTGCCGGCACGTTATTCCTCGGGGGCTTCTTCGAGTGCTTTCTCGTATTTCTTCTGGAGCTCCTCGAATTTCGCGAGCTGTTCGTCCGTTAATCTGGGACTAATGGCCGTGATCTTGGTAGCCAGGGCAACGGCTTTGGCTGAAACCGCCAGGTACTCGGCCAGCGCATCCAGGTTGCCCTCGTTGGCCTTCTCTACCAGGTTGGCGTAATCCTGGATAAGTTCCTCATAGGTGTCAAGGACTTCATCAAATTCCTCGTCCGTGATCTCGTCTCCCCACTTTTCTTCCCATTCCAGATCGTATTCCAGGTCTTCCAGCTTGTCCTCGAGCTCTTCGCCAAGATCTTCCAGTTCTTCTCCTATATCCTCGAAGGTGTCTTCTAATTCATCGCCGAGATCTTCATCGATCTCCTGCATGATATGGATGCCCTCCCTTGACCACCATTTACCGCCTTCTTGGGCCACCTTTGCAATAAAAAGCAGCCACATGAGCGCAATGCAGGTGCCCAGGATGGAAACAACCAGGCCGGAAATCGGCAATCCCCGGGCCCCGTTGGCCTTGGTGGCCTGCGACAGGCCCACGGCACTGAGTACGATACCGGCTGCCCCGAGGATCAGTCCGAGGACCGAGGTGCAGCCCAGGATGGCCAGGGGAATGGCGACAATGCCCATGATCAGGCCTGCAATGCCCAGTCCCTGTCCCGCGTTGGATTTTACTTCTTGCATGATGGTTCCGAATTAGGGTGTACTCCATCAAAGATATAAAACGAAGCGGTATCCTTCAAGACCGGGGACTGATTTTCGGTTTTTATTTTGGTGACGCAAGCGCTGCCAGCTTACGTAACCGGCTTACTGTGCGGGCTCCTTCAGCCCTTCGAGAAGGATTTCGAGGATTTTGCCGGCCGCGCCCGGGATGGAGGTTCCGGGACCGAAGATACCCATGACTCCGGCATCGTAAAGGGCCTTGTAATCCTGGTTGGGGATGACCCCGCCGGCAATGACCATGATGTCTTCCCGGCCGAGTTTTTTAAGTTCCCGGATCACCTTCGGGATCAGGGTTTTATGTCCGCCGGCCAGGCTGGACACGCCCAGTACGTGCACATCGTTCTCCACGGCCTGCCGGGCGGCTTCGGCAGGGGTCTGGAAGAGGGGACCGATATCCACGTCGAAGCCGATGTCCGCGTACCCGGTCGACACCACCTTGGCCCCCCGGTCGTGGCCGTCCTGCCCCATCTTTGCGATCATGATGCGGGGCTGCCTCCCCTCCAGGCGTGCAAACTCGGATGCCAGTTCACGGGCTTTCTGGAAAGCTTGGTCCTGCCGGGACTCGGAAGAATAGATCCCCGAAATGCTGCGGATCACCGCCCGGTAACGCCCGTAAACCTTTTCGAGAGCAGAGGATATTTCCCCCAGGGTGGCGCGCCTTCTGGCAGCCTCCACGCTGATCTCCAGCAGGTTCCCGCTGCCGCTTTGCGCGGCTTGGGTCAGCCTGTCGAGGATTTCCACGACTTCCTCGTTGTTTCTTTCGGTCTTCAGCTTCCGGAGCCTTTTTACCTGTGCCTCACGAACCGCCGTATTGTCCACCTCCAGGATCTCGATGGGCTCCTCCCTCTCCAGCCGGTATTTGTTGACGCCCATGATGGTATCTTTCCCCGAATCGATCCTTGCCTGTTTCCTGGCGGCGGCCTCCTCGATGCGCATCTTGGGCAGCCCCGTTTCGATGGCCCTGGCCATACCCCCGAGTCCCTCGATCTCCCGGATCAGGTTCCAGGCCTTCCGGGCAAGCTCGTGGGTCAGGTGCTCCACGTAATACGACCCGGCCCAGGGGTCGATGGCCCGGGTGATGTCCGTTTCCTCCTGGAGGTAAATCTGTGTGTTGCGCGCGATCCGGGCGGAAAAATCCGTGGGAAGTGCGATGGCTTCGTCCAGGGCATTGGTGTGCAGGCTCTGGGTATGGCCCAGCGCCGCGGCCATGGCCTCCACGCAGGTTCGGGTGACGTTGTTGAAGGGATCCTGCTCGGTCAGGCTCCATCCCGAGGTCTGGCAGTGGGTGCGCAGGGCCAGGGATTTGGGATTTTTCGGGTTGAAGCCCGAAACGATCCTGGCCCAGAGCATCCGGGCGGCCCTCATCTTGGCGATCTCCATGAAGTGGTTCATCCCGATGGCCCAGAAAAAGGAAATGCGGGGTGCGAAGGAATCGATGTCGAGTCCCCCCTTCACCCCGGCCCTCAGGTATTCGAGACCGTCGGCGAGCGTATAGGCCAGCTCCAGGTCGGCCGTGGCGCCTGCCTCCTGCATGTGGTAGCCGGAAACGCTTATGAAGTTGAAGCGGGGCATGTTCTCCGAGGTGTACTTGAAAATGTCCGCAACGATCCGCATGGAAGCCTCCGGCGGGTAGATGTAGGTATTGCGGACCATGAATTCCTTGAGGATGTCGTTCTGGATGGTTCCGCTCAGTTTCCCAATGGGGACGCCCTGTTCCAGCCCCGCCACGATGTAAAACGCCATCACGGGAAGCACGGCCCCGTTCATGGTCATGGATACGGACATCCGGTCGAGCGGGATTTCGTCGAAGAGGATCTTCATATCGAGGATGGAATCGACGGCGACCCCTGCCTTGCCCACGTCGCCTACCACGCGTTCGTGGTCCGAATCATAGCCCCGGTGGGTGGCCAGGTCGAAGGCGATCGAAAGGCCCTTCTGTCCCGCGGCCAGGTTGCGGCGGTAGAATGCGTTGGATTCCTCCGCCGTGGAAAATCCGGCGTACTGGCGGATGGTCCAGGGCCGCAGGACGTACATGGTGGAATAGGGACCGCGCAGGTAAGGCGGTATCCCGGCCGCATAATCCAGGTGGTCCATTCCCCGGAGGTCCCGGGCCGTAAAAATGCTTTTCACGTGAATGTTTTCCGGGGTAAGCCAGTCGGAGGACGAAGGGATCGGTCCGCCCGCAGGTTTTTTCTTCAGCTCTATGTCCTTGAAGTTCGGTCTCATCTTCAACGGTCTGCTTTTTCATTCTCCGGCTTGATGCCCAGCATTTCCTGGTAACGCTCCAGCTCCTCCAGGACGTTGGTGCGCTGGTGGATGAAGCGCTCTACCCCGGCCTTTTTCAATGCCTCCAGGTGCTCTCCCGGGTGCCCTGCAATGACCGGGATCATGGTTCCGTCCGCGCCGCCCTTCCGGGCACCGGGTTTGCCCCCTGCTCCCGGCAGCTTGCCGCAAAGAGAGACCAGGTCACCGGCCATGCCAGGATATTCCTCGTCCGAGCTGCATAGTACCACGATATCCGCCCCGGCTTTGCGGGCTGCTTCCGTGCCCTGCCTGACGGCGCTGAACCTTCCGATGTTGTCGATCACCCGGAATCCCGCACAGGCGAAAAAATTCATGGTAAACATGGCCCTGGCCCTTCGCATGGCAAGATTTCCTAGGGGGATGATGAACACGACGGGGGTTTTACCGGGGTGTCGCTCGGTTCTCAGCCTCAGCTCTTCGAATTGCCCGGCCCCCCGGAAAGGTTCCAGGGGTTCGATGCTGAAGGTCTCGGCGGACGGGGCATCGGCAGGACTGCCGGTTGTTTTCGGCGGACCTGCACCGGGACCTTCCTCCGATGCCGCGGCTTTTGCTCCCGCCTTTTCGTCCAGTATGGGATACTGGTTGCTTCCCAGCAGGATTTCCTTCCGGGTCGCCAGATTTGAAAGCCGGGTAAGCGCCGTGTTTTTCACCGGCTCCTGCACGAGCCCGGAGGCCAGGGATTCCAGGTACCCTCCCTTTTCCTCGGTATGCAGGAAAAGTTCCCATGCCCCGGTGATCAGGGTGTCGGTAAGGTTTTCAATGTAATAGGACCCGGCCGCCGGGTCGATTACCCAGTCCAGGTAG
>CAZNQG010000171.1:0-4816 GCA_964575235.1 uncultured Bacteroides sp. | reverse complement strand
CATCCGGACGAATTGAAAAATAATAAAAACAAGCACAGTGATAAGACGACCTGTCTGGCACGGCTGTCGAAATGATAGGACTGCCCGCCGACTATCATCCGGTCACCGAGCTTGGACAGGTTGCCCTCGTAACGTACATCCAATCCGGCTTTCCAGATGTCCAAACCCAGCCCAAGCTGATACCCTATCGTAAGCGATTTCAGATCGGCTTTATAACCTGTAAGTTCTTCAATATCAAACTTCTCCGACACTATGATGCTGCCGACCGGACCCAGCCCCAGCCTCAGTTTCCCCATACGGGCCCCGACCATCACAGGCACGTCGATCCTGCCAATCCTCTGGCTGGCAAACTCCTCGGCCAGTGTTGCCTGGTCCGTTACCTTGTACTCGGAGGCAACCGAGGTAAAAAGGAGTTCGGGCTGAATGAATATCCCGAACAGGGATGCGCGCAGGAAACCTCCTGCATGGTAGCCGATCCGACTTCCGGATGTCGACTGTATGTGGTAATCCGGGGTCATCAGTTCCCCGCTGATGTTGGTCAGGTTGAGTCCCCCCTTGACTCCCAGGTCCAGTTGTGCCAACAGGGGATGCATCAATAAACAAAATCCGGCTAACAGCGTTATTTTTTTCATATCGGGCAGGGTCGTAAAATACGTCCCTAATCTAAACTTTCTGATCGTTATTATCAAGCCCGTTCAGAAGTATGTGCTTAAAAACTATCTTTGTGTCCTCGACAAAACGGACAATATGTCGGTCATGAAACCGTCCGCAAGTATATGAAATCACAGATCCGCCTTGTATTCATCATTTTCACCGCCTTCATACTTCTGGTGGACGGTGCCTGTTACCTGGGCATCCGGCGGGATTTTGACCTCGGCGCGAAGGCTGCCCCGGCATTCTGGATAGTGCCGCTGGTTTTTGTCGGGGGAATGCTCCTCTCGGGTAGAAGGGTATTTACCGGGGACCGCCCCGGCTTTTTTAACGGGTTCTTTATATTCACGGGATTCTTCCTTTCCGTCTATATACCCAAGCTGCTCTACCTTGCCTTCACCTTGATCGAATACGTCATCAAGCTCCTGTCCTACCCGATTTTCCGTATCCTTGCCGTGACGGAAGACGGGGCATCGGTCCTGCCAGGCTTCATGGACTATATTTCGGTATCCGCCCTGCCCCTTTCCCTGCTTGCCTTCGTACTGATCCTTTACGGGATGGCATTCGGTCGCTTTCATTTCAGGTTGCGCTCCGTAAACCTCCGGTTCCCGGATCTGCCGCCTGCATTCGACGGATTCAGGATGGTGCAGATCTCCGACCTGCACCTGGGAAGCATGTACGGTCACCAGGATAAAATCGGGAAGGTTGTGGAGATGATCAACCGGGAACAACCCGACCTGGTGGTATTTACGGGAGACCTGGTGAACAACCTGGCAGTTGAGGCGGAGGAATGGACAGGCATCCTTTCTTCCATCCGGTCCCGATACGGCAGCTATTCCATCCTGGGAAACCACGACTACGGGGAATATTACCGGTGGCCGGACGAGGAAACCCGCATGGCAAACATGGAACAGCTTTACCGGGCCCACCGGGAGTCCGGCTTCAACCTTCTGCGCAACACAAGTACCGGTATTGAAATTAAAGGCCAGCGGATCTGGATTGCCGGAGTGGAGAACTGGGGACTCCCGCCCTTCAAACAGTACGGGGACCTGGAACGTGCAACCGGAGAAATTCCCGAAGGGGCATTTATTGTATTGCTATCACACGATCCCTCGCACTGGGATGAGGAAGTCCGCGGTAAAACCGGCATACAACTCACCCTTTCAGGGCATACTCACGGCATGCAGTTCGGTATCCGGGCGGGCAGGTTCCGTTGGAGCCCGATACAATTGAAATATCCCCGCTGGCTTGGATTATACCGGAAGGGAAACCAGTGCCTTTATGTGAATCCCGGGCTCGGCCATATCGGTTATGCCGGAAGGATAGGCGTCTACCCGGAGATCACATTGTTTACCCTGACCAGGGATGTATAACGATCACTCCAGGACCATGCATTTTTGGACCTCGGAACCTACCCTGATTAACAGGAGGGAGCCCCTGAACCTGCTCAGGTCGATTTCCAGGCTCGTCCGGTTCTCAAGGTTTTCACGGTAGACCAGGCGACCTTCAAGCGTGAAGACTTCTATGGTGTGCGCATCCGTCTCTCCCACCCGAACCGTAATGGTCCCCCTGCTGGGATTCGGGTAAAATCCGAACCTGCTCTCTTTTTGTTCTTCGGTGCCGGTGACCAGGTCCGTGTATCCCCGTATGATCCAGTTCTCCCCGAAATGATTGTCCAGTGAGGGGTCCACAAGGCCGATAACCTCATCCACACTGCCGTTCAGGATCGGCCAGGGCAGAGAAGGCAGGTAGCTTACCTGGTCCATCACGATCCCGTAGGGGTCCGACAACCGTATGGTTTCACCTTCATTGGCCAGGCTTCCGCTCGTCCACTGGAAAGCATAGGGCCAGTATCCACTCGCGGGAACCGTGGCGGTGCTTTTTACAACGAAAACATTCGTCCTGGCAGGTATCCCGCTGCCCGGCGGGAAGGTATACTCAACCGCCCCGTAAAGCCGGTACCCGGAAATGTCCATATCCCGGTCCGAGGGATTATAAAGGGTAAGGAATTCAGACCGGCTGGGATCATGGGAATTGTCATAGAATATATTGGATATGATTACCTGCGGCTCACCCGTGGAGGGGAGGAAAAGGGATCCCATATCCACAGGGCTTCCCAAATCGCTCCCGGCAAGGCGTGCCGGTGAGGCGCTCAGCAGGTTGAAATCCTGCATTCCCGGATTCCTGAACAGCGGATCGCCAAAAAGGTTACCGGTGTTTTCAGGAAGTTCATTGTTATCCGAAATACTGCTGCCGATCCACATGGTGGATCGCTGATCCGCCCGATAAGATGCTTCATAACTGTTTGACAGGATGCTGTTTGTAACCCGGGCATTGCCCCCCGCCTTGCCGGGATTCTTTTCGTAACAGGCCACCGGTATCCCCACGCCGTAAAAGGTGCAATGGTCCACCAGTACATGGCTCGAGTCCTTTATTCCAAACCCGAGATCGCAGTTCGCAAAGACGCTGTTGCGAACCGTTACGCTGGATCTCTGCCCGGCGGAAACACCCTTATCGGTAACGTTATAAACCAGCAGGCTGTCAATGCGTATGTTCAATGCGTTTTCCCCGATGTCAACGGCATCGCTGTTCGAACCATGGAAATCATGGATCCTGCAGTTCCGGATAATACCGTTCAGGACCTCATCATAGTCCACGGCATCCGTATCCGGATATTTATTCCCGGTGAACTCGCAGTTCTCGATCCTGGCTGTCCCGTATTTCACGTTGACCAGGTCGCCCGTTAGCTCGGAATGAAGCCTGCTGTTGGTAAGCACCAGATCCGAATACCTGGCGGATACGGGGTTTGCATGGACATTCTCAACGGTCATGTGATCCAGTACAAGGTTCGCCTTAAAGGAGGATATCGCCGCGTTGTCTCGTATGGCAAAAGCACCTGTGGATGCATCCTCAATGGTCACATGGCTCATACGGCTGGTATCGCTGGCCCCGATGAAGCAGATGGCCCCCCAGGATTGATCGTTGTAATCCGGATGTATGCTGAAGAGGATCCCCTCCTGATCCGTTCCGTTTGCCAGAAGCCTACCATGCACCGTCAGGTTGGAACCTGGGTTCATATATATTATGACCCCGGATTCGACGGTCAGGGTAACCCCCTGGGGAACGACCACATCTCCTCCTAAAATATAGGGTGAACATTCTTTTGTCAGGGTGGTAGAAGCGTAAATCTCACCTTTGATGATGCATTCCCCGGTAGCCTCGTACACCGCCGTAAGCGACCTGTTTCCATTAAGGGTCAGTGAATATTCCCTTTCCGCCGTCAGGTATACCTGCCCGGATGAACCTGAAAGCTGCAGATCAAGATCAAAACTTATGTCGCTGCTGGTGGGCCCCGACTGGTGGACCTCCACAGCGATGACGTTGGTTCCGGCGGAAAGTATTCCGGGGTCAATGCTGTAATAGAAATATTCCGATTCGGAGCTCCCTCCCACCGACGCGCTGGCCAGGGTCTGGTAGTCCGTCGCTCCGGCAGGCATATTGGAGCGAATGACTTCCGTCCCGTTCAGGTAAACAACGGCACCATCATCGCGAAGCAGGCCGATGGTGCACGGTCCCAGCGGCAAGGCTTCCGGTTCGATCTGAAAGCTGTGCCTGAAATAACTGCTGATGTATTTATTTCCGGCATCGGGACCAAACCCCAGCACTGTGCCTTCGTCCCCGTCACCGTAGCCCAGCTGTCCGGGACCCGAAGGCCAGGCGCTGTCGTCAAAGGAAGGCTCCTGCCAGCCGTTCCCCGGGTAGGTACCGTTATCCAGGTATTTCCACTGCGAATACCTTGGAATGACCGTATCCATCTCCGTTTCCGCCCAGCCGGTAAAATCGTACCCGGGCCGGTCAAATGCATACAATTCAATGGGCAGGTCCATCGGGTAAGCCCCCGTCCACACAGCTGAATCGAGCATCATCCCGTTAAATCCGATGTACCCTGCCTCCGCCGGGGACACGTTCAGGTCGAGTTTGGCAGGGGACGAGAACCCGTACTGGACCAGGTCGTTCAGCAGTGCGCCGGGCCTTTCATCCGCAAAGGTTCTCAGTTTTTCAACTTCCCGGTACCAGTAGTCCACGGATGGCATCGCGTTGCCGTAACTGGATGTTGTGCCGAGCCATCGTGCCACGTGGTCGGGGATTTCCGCCTCTATGAGGT
>CAZNQG010000170.1:0-4841 GCA_964575235.1 uncultured Bacteroides sp. | reverse complement strand
GGATTACAGGGACCTGTTCAAAGAAGGGAACGAGGTAAACGATGAAATCCTCTTCTCCATCCAGTACAATGACGTGGATGGTTTGAACGGAAGCAATGCATCCCCCTATAAAAACCAGCTGCATGAATTCTGGTTCCAGCAGTATGATGTGGATCCGGGAATGGCCCGCAACATTGAATACGGCCGGCCTTTCCGGAGGCTGTTTATAACCGATTATGCCATCGATATCCACGACCGGTTGAACGATTCGCGTTTGCGCAAGAGCCTCCTCGAGGTTTATTTCTGTACCGGTGATGCGAGCAAGGTTCCAACCTGGACGGCCGAGGAATTGCTGTTCGCATTTGACGATGTTGCCGCGGACGGTTCCTGGGCGATCCGGTACGGCGATACCATACGTCCGGGTGATATGAAGTTCACCGCGGCCACTGAGATAGCCGAGTCGGAACATGTAATCGTTGGGGATACGGCACTGGTCTTCCTGGTGAACGATGAAAACACGACCCTGACCGACCGGCAGATGATTGCCGCCGGGTATACGATTTATGCTCGTTACTACTGGTCGACCAATGCCGATGGTTCCCTGAACGAACTGGTGACGTTCGACCGGGACGACGACCTGCTTGATGCTTCCAGCCAGAATGTCGTGGGTTCAACAACCATTGAAACCGCAACCTGGAACCGGAACAAGTCGCCATCCCTGATCAAATACTGGGACCGGAATAAACCCGGGGGATATAATTCCCACTGGGGAACCCGGGACGTATTCCTTGCCCGGCTGGCCGAGTCTTACCTGATCGGTGCCGAAGCCTACGGAAGGCTGGGGGATTACAACAAAGCGGCTGAATACATCAACCTGGTCCGGACAAGGGCAGCCTATAAGGACGGTGAAGACAAGGGGCATTTCTGGGTGAAATACGACCACGGCTCGCCCGCGGAACAAACGGCAAGCACGGTGGACGACATGCTGATCACCGCAAGCTACTGGGACGACAACAGCCACGATGCTGCTGAGTTGTACCCCGCCGGTGTGGACACCAAGGAGGAACGCTTCATACACTTCATCCTGAATGAAAAGTGCCGTGAGATGCTGGGTGAAATGGTACGCTGGGAAGACCTGGTACGCACCAATACCCTGATTGAAAGAGCCCTCGAATTCAACGACGACACCCGCAATTCGAATACGATCCAGAAATTCCACAGGCTGCGGCCCATCCCGCAGATTCACCTGGATGCCATAAAAACGAACGGCAGATTCCTTACGGCTGCGGAAAAGCTGGAATACCAGAACGAAGGTTATTATTGATCCGAAACTTATCGAGTCTTACGGGGATGGTGGTTTTCACCATCCCCTTTTTCTATCCTGAATTCATCCCGCTGCACCTCAAATTCCATCGATCATCGCACCTTGCATCTTACCATTCGCATCGACGGGAATATAATACTGCCCGATCTTCACGGGATTTCGGCGTTTTTCCTCGCATACGGGTCTCAATGTCATTGTATTTGGATCCTGCATTGTGTATTTTTGTATGAACCGGTCCCCGAAGACCTCAAGAGTAGATGAAGAATATTCTCCGTTTCATGCTGTTCCCTGCCCTCCTGCTTATGATTATCTGGCTGAAGGGGGACAGGCAGGAGAATTCCACCCTGACCCCTGCCAGGTTATCCCATATCGCATATCTTCAGGAATTATCCAATCCCCTGGGATTGATGCCGGATACGGGATTCGAGGCAAAACTGACCTATCCCTACCAGGCAGCCCTTCAGGAGTACATCATGACCATGGATCCTTCCAGCCGTAAGATCCCGGCAAGGCGCCGGTATATAGCCGCCCGGAATGCGAACGTACTTAAAAGCAGGCGAAAATTTAAGTCCGGCGACACGCCGATCCAGTGGAGCGAACTTGCTGCAAATACCGGGGGAAGGACCCGCGCCCTCATGTTCGATCCGAACGACCCGGAACACAAAAAGGTCTGGGCGGGTGCGGTGACCGGCGGATTATGGTATACTGACGACATCACGGACCTGGATGCATCCTGGATTCCCGTCGGTGATTTCTGGGAGAACCTTGCCATCGGATGCATCTGCTCGGATCCCAACGATCCGCGGACCTTTTACGTCGGCACAGGCGAAGGCCAGACGGCCTTTGTGACCTACCGGGAGTCGAGCGGTACAGGCTGGGGGATCATGCGCTCGAAGGATGCGGGTACCACCTGGGAGCTGATGCCTTCGACCACCGATTTCGCCTATATTACCGATATTCAGGTCCGGGATGAGGGCGGCAGCAGCGTGATATACGTGGGTACGATGTCGGGGGAGTACCAAGGGAAGTATTTCAGGACCCTTCCCGAACCGGGACTGTACCGGTCGGTCGACGAGGGGGAAACCTGGAGCCAGGTGCTCCCGGAACTCCCGGGGAGAGCATATTCCTACAACGTGTCGGATATCGAGATTACGACTGCGGGGAGGATCTTTGTCGGCACGGTCAACGACCTGAAACTGGAAGGTGGCGGCAGGGTGCTCTATTCGGACGATGGGGTGAACTGGACCGTAGTAGACCGGTTTGCCCTGGAAACGGAGGGGACGTCGGTTCTCAACGTCCCCGGCCGGGTAATGATCGCATCCGCACCGTCCGATCCGGACAGGATATATGCATTGTACGGCGCGGGAGCCATGGGTGGCAACGGGATACTGTACATTTACTGCAACGCCATCCTACGTTCGGACGACGGGGGAAGTAACTGGACCAAGGGTCCCGTACCGGAGTTCCAGGACAACCCGGCACATCCGGCGAACTGGGCATACATTGCCTGGCATGCCCTGACGGCCGTGGTGGACCCGGAAGAACCGGACATCCTTTACGTGGGCGGGTGCGACATTCACCGATCCGGTGACGGCGGGGCTACCTGGTTATGGATCTCCGATACACAGATGGTTTCCGTCCACATGAAGAACAACTGCCGGTATGTACATGCAGACCAGCATAATCTACTGTTTCAACCCGGTTCCCGCGATCTCCTGCTGAACGCAAACGACGGGGGTGTTTTTATGACCTGGAACGCGCGGGATTCCGTGCCCTGCTGGTACGAGCGGAACAAGGATTTCAATACCATGCAGTACTATACCTGTGCCATGGACCCGGAAAAGGATGTAGTCCATTTCCTCGGCGGCACGCAGGACAACAGCACCATGCTTTATGAGGGGACCGGTCCCGTGACCGACGACGGGAACCGTTACCTGGGCGGGGACGGGTCCTATTGCTTTGTCGATAAGGACGAGCCGTACGTACACATCATCTCCACGCAGTGGAACAACTATGCATTTTCCGATAATCTTCACGATACCCTGTTTGAATTCGGAAACATGTTCAAGTCGGGACTGTTCGTAAACCCGGCGGATTACGATTCAAGGAGCAACACCCTTTTTGCAAACGCCCAGCTTCAGGAAGGGGTGTACAGGGGCAACATCATCATCGTAACCGGCATACCGTATAATCCCAGCGGCAGGTTCAAGCCTCTTAATGTAAATACACAGGTGCCCTTCTCCGCAGTTCGGGTTTCCGGGCATTCCCCGGCGCAGGTACCGGTCCTTTTCATCGGCACCCAGTCCGGGCGGCTGTTCAAGGTCTTCGATGTCTTTTTCAGCAGTCCGGTTATCCAGGAAATCGGAAGCCCGGATTTCCCTTCCGCAAACATTTCCTGCATACAGTTAGGGAACTCGGAAGCGGAGTTGCTGGTAACCTTCAGCAACTACGGGGTTCCATCGGTATGGGTAAGCAGGGACGGCGGAGAGAGCTGGCAGAACAGGGAGGGGAATCTGCCGGACATTCCCGTTCGCTGGGCCCTCTGGCATCCGGCTAACTGCAGCCATGTTCTGCTGGCCACCGAGGTGGGCATCTGGTCCTGCCGGGACATCTGGTCGGAAGAAGTGCTCTGGGAACCGGAACTCGAGGGACTGGCAAACGTGCGGGTGGACATGATGGAGCTGCGTGAAGCGGACAACCTGGTCATTGCTGCCACCCACGGCCGGGGCATGTATACCGGCATCTGGGAAGTTCCGTCCGACAGCCTCAGCGGGCCCCCGGACCAGGAAGGTTACGTAAACCTTTATCCCAACCCGACCACCGGAAAGGTTACCATCGAGTACAAACCAAGATGGAACGAAACAATTGCGGTCGAGGTGATGGACCTGAGGGGAAGGAAAGTGCTTGACGCCCGGTTTGCCAGTTATGCAGGAGAATACCGGAAGGTTCTCGATCTTGGGGGACTCGCCCCGGGAACCTACCTCATCCGGGTTGAAATGGGCACAGAGGTCAGTGTCCACCGCTTGGTTCTGGCCGGCAGGCTGGACTAGCCTGCATGGCTAAGCGAGGAGGCGATGCTGGTTCCGATCCGTTCAACGAATTCAACCTGGAAGTCCTCGAAGATCTCAAAGGAGGCGATCTCGATCACCCCGATGATCTTTTCGTTGAGGCGTATGGGAACGATCAGGAGGCTTTTAGGATCGTCCTGCCCGAGCCCCGATTTGATCTTGATGTAGTCCTTTGGGATGTCGGTCATGTAGATGGAACGGCCTTCCTGGACGCACCTTCCGATCAGTCCCTCCCCCGGCTGTATGGTCTTTTTCAGGTGTTTGGTCCGGCCGTAGGCGTAACTTGCGATCATTTCGATCACCCCCGGCTCCTTCCCGCCCGTCCGGATCAGGAAAATACCCCCCACTTTTGCACCCAGGTAATTCACCAGCTCGGAGATCAATTTGTCGGATAAGGTTTTGGTATCGCCGGAATACTCCCGCAGCAGTTCGCTGAACCGGGCTATCCCATGGTTTGACCAGTGCCGGCG
>CAZNQG010000169.1:0-4965 GCA_964575235.1 uncultured Bacteroides sp. | reverse complement strand
GCATTGGCCAGTGCAAAGACAGGCATAATAAAATAGGAAGTTATCCCGTGCATCTTGTGCTCGAGGTATTGCAGGGGACTGTGGACCTTTTCTACGTAGGTCTCGATGTTGTCAAGCGCATGCAGCTGTTCCCTGTTCAGCAGCAGCAAGTCCTCAGAATCCGATTCTCCGAAAGGGATAAGATTATACTTCATGATCCGGTTGAATACACCGAGCTTGATGCTCCTGCGCACCGGCACGATGAATGCGAGCAGGACACCGGCAATGGTCGGGTGCAGTCCGGATTTCAAAACGAAGTACCACACGAAGCCGCCCAGTACCAGGAAGACCGTACTGCTCCGCAAGCCGATCCGCAGGCTGAAGGCCAGAAGGATGTAGACACCGAGGGCCATCAGCAGGTAATTCCAGCCGATGGACTCGCTGTAAAAGGCTGCAATGACAATGACCGCACCCAGGTCGTCCACGATGGCAAAGGCAGCCAGGAAAACCTTGAGGGACAGGGGGACACGCTTCCCGAGCAGGCTGAGAATCCCCAAAGAAAAAGCGATATCGGTTGCCATAGGGATGCCCCAGCCTTCCCCTCCGGGCCGGTCTCCCTGTAAGACAACAAACAGGAGGGCGGGCAACAGCATTCCCCCTATGGCCGCAAAGATGGGCAACGCTGCCTGCCGGAAGGTGGAGAGTTCCCCAACAAGAACTTCCCGCTTTATTTCGAGTCCCACAACGAAAAAGAAGATTGCCATGAGTCCATCGTTCACCCAGAGGATCAGTGGTTTGGAAAGCTTGAAAACCTGCCCGACCTGTATGGTAAGCTCCCAGTCGATGATTCGCTGGTATACACCGGAAAAACCGGAATTTGCCCAAACCATGGCAACGGCGGTGGCGATGATCAGCAGGATTCCACCGGCGGCTTCAACCTGGAAGAATCGCTGGAAAGGGCCCACAACCCTGGTTGCGAAAAGGGATGGCTTCGCTGACATGATTAAAATTTGCTGCGAAAGTAATGATTAATACCTTAAATTAAAAGACTTCCTTGTCTGCTTTCAGGTAGTTCTCATACCTGCCAAGGTCGTACCAGTAATCCTGGTTGTGCACATAGGACCGGATCCGGTGCTTCCCTGCCAGTTCCAGGTACATATCGGTCAGGTTCAGGGGCCGGGTCTCTGAGAAATGCCGGAAAAAATCCCCGCCGATCACCTGTATGCAACTGTTCCCGTAATCTTTCAGCGGTCCTGTTCCATCCCGTACAAGCCGCTCCTCCCCCGTTTCGTTGTGCCTCCAGCCGCACAGGCATCCCTGGCTATCGAAAAGAAGGGAACGGGACGTCGGTCTTTTTTTAACCGCAAGGGTCACCAGGGCATCCCCCTCCCGGTGTGCACGGATCAGGGAAGGAATGTCGAGGTTGGTGATTACATCCACGTTGTGAACCAGGAAATCCTCTCCGATGAAGTGCTCCCTGGCCTTGAGCAGGGCCCCGCCCGTATCCATGAGCCGGTCGGTTTCGTCCGAAATGAAAAGCCTGGCCCCGCCAAGATCCAGTTTCTGTGCGAATTCAACCACCTCCTCAGCATATTGGTGCACGTTCACGACGATGTAATCCACCCCCGCCGAAACCAGGTTTCGCAGGATCCCTTCCAGCATGGGAACCCCCCTGAAAGGCACCAGGGCCTTGGGTTGCTTGTCCGTCAGGGGCCGGAGCCTCGTTCCGAGTCCGGCTGCCAGTATCATGGCTTTCATGGACATGTTGTCTATCCGTTCAGATCTTTACCAGGATCCCGCATTTCCCGCATTCGTAAGATGCAGATTTGCTTTTTCGTTTTTGGGTTTCGTCATATCCTGCTGTTTTCTCCGGTCCTCTATTTCTCAAGCTCGCGGTGGACCATGAGGGTTTTGACCTTCAACTGATTGCGTACAAATTCATCCAGCCTGGCTGCACAGTAAACGGACCGGTGCTGCCCGCCCGTGCAACCGTAACTGACCATCAGTTGGTTGAATCCCATGGACCTGTATTCTTCGACGGATTGCCGGACCAGTGAAAAGGTCTGTTCCAGGAAGGATCCGACCTCTGTATGACTTTCAAGGTATTCCACCACTTCCCGGTCCAGTCCCGTGAAATTCCTGAATCTTTCCTCCCTGCCCGGGTTGGGAAGGGCACGGCAGTCGAATACGAATCCGCCCCCGTTGCCGCTGAGATCCCTCGGGAGGCCTTTTTTATATGAAAAGCTGTTTATATACACCTTCAGGTCCGGGGTTTCCTCCTCCAGCTTCCAGTCCCCCATATCACAAATCCTGTCCACGGAGGCTGAAAGTTCCGGAAGCTTTGCCGCGACCTTTGATTTCTCCTTCAGAAATCCCAGATTCCGGATGGCATAGGGGATGCTTTGCAGGAAAAGGGGTTTGCCCTCGACGATCCCCCTGATGCCATAGGCGCCCATGGCCTGCAGGATCCGGATCAGCACGTAACCGTCGTAATGCTCCCTGAAAACCTCCGGCCGTATGCCGGTTTTTTTCAGCAGGGATTCCAGGTAATATTCCAGGAGTTCCTCCCTCAGTCCCGGGGAGAGGTTGACGCGGGACTCATACAGGATGGATGCGACGTCGTACTGAAGCGCACCTCTCCTTCCTCCCTGATAATCAACAAAATAAAGATCTCCTTCGTGGATCATGATGTTGCGGGACTGGAAATCCCGGTACATGAAATGCTCCTGCCCGGCAAGGGTAAGGAAAGCGGCGAGGGAATGAAAATCATCCTCGAGTGCCTGCTCGTCGAAGGCAATGCCCAGCAACTGGAGGAAATAATACTTGAAATGGTTCAGGTCCCACAAAATGGATTGCCGGTCGAAAACCTGGCGGGGAACGCAGTGGGTGTAATCGAGTCCCACATGTCCCTCCACCTGGAACCGCAACAGGTGCTCCAGAGCATTGCGGTAATGTGGGATAATCCGGGCGGGATAGTCGCCTTCCTTCCTGTTCAGGTCGATTTCATCCTTCAGGGTGCGATCACCGAGATCCTGGATCAGATACACACCTCCGTCCGTATCCTCGGCCAGCAGGTCTGGAACATTCAACCCGATGCTCCTGAAATGCTTTGTAAACTCCAGGAAAGCCCTGTTTTCAAGATGATCCGGCCCATAAACGCCGATGCACCTGTAGTCCCCCCCTGCCATCCGGTAATACCTCCGGTGCGAACCGGCCCCGGGGAGGGGCTCTATACTTTCCGCCGCCTTTCCGCAGGTGCGATGGAATAAATCCTGTAATCTTTGTTTCTCTAAACCCATCTCGTTTTGCTCAGGCAAAATTAAGGAATTATCATTTCAGGCCGCCATTTAAACAAATTTCATAACTTCGTACGCCGGGAGGTACCGTCCAGTGAAGATCAGCCTCTACAAACATAAGGAACTCAACTTCGTCGAACTCAACATCACGGGTACCGAGGACGACTACAATAAGTGCGATCCCGAATCACGCTACCTGGATGCAGTCGCCTTCAACCTGTTCACCCAATGTTTCGAGAAGGCCAACCAATTATACGAATATTACCAGGCCACCAAGTACAACACCCGCTATATCATACCCCTCCGGAACAACCTGCTGACCCATCTGACCCAGCTTGAACAGATCAAGACCCTGGACGCGTTCCGCGAATTCATCATGGCAAAGATCCTTGGGAAGGAATTCCTGCTGGCCCTGGTCCAGTCGGACCGGAGCTGGACGGATCACTGGATGCAGTATCATAAGCAGTTGATCGCCGTCAGCAGGGAGATCCTGGAACTGGTTGATTTCTGTATCGACGATGACCGGATCCTCTGGGTAATCGGATACTGATTAACAAGCCCGCCCGCATTTGCCGGCCTTTCCTTCACTGCGAGATCCGTTCCCGGTAATCGCCAGCCTGCACAGGCAGGCCTTCCACCCGGGTTTTCTTATTTAGACTGCATAAAGCCAGTCTTTGTGTCCATCTTTACATAACACTGTATATCAGCATCTTATAGCCCGACCCAAACCGTGTGTCATTTTAGGACCGCCTCGAAAAATCATAAGGATAAATCCCCATAAATAATTATGTTTGTACACATCACCAAGGAGCGACCAAACCATGCCCAGTTTTGTTATCACTGATAAATGCGACGGATGCAAGGCCCTGGATAGAACGGCCTGCCAGTACGTCTGCCCCAACGACCTGATGGTGCTCGACCTTGATCGCAACAAGGCCGTCAACCGGGCACCGGAAATGTGCTGGGAATGCTACAACTGCGTGAAGATCTGCCCCACCCAGGCCATCGAAGTGAGGGGGTATGCAGATTTCATGCCTCTGGGCGCCGTGGTCCAGCCCCTGAGGAGTACCGATGCCATCATGTGGTCGGTCCGGTTCAGGAACGGACTGGTTAAACGCTTTAAATTCCCGACCCGTACGACGCCCGAGGGATCGGCGGAACCGGATGCCGGTTTCCAGACCGCAACGGATGATCTGAAAAGTCCCCTGTTGCGGACGGAACCTTCCTCCACGGGACTGCCAAACCTTGAAAAAATCTGACTCATGGGCATGGAGCAATCATTCGAGACGGTTGAAGTTAACTCGGACATTCTGATCCTGGGCGGAGGAATGGCTGCCTGCGGGGCCGCCTACGAAGCCGCCCACTGGGCAAAAAAGAACAACCTGAGCGTCTGCCTGGTGGACAAGGCGGCAATGGACCGGTCCGGCGCCGTGGCCATGGGGCTCTCGGCCATCAACATGTACCTGGGACTGAAAGAGGGGAAGAACACGCTTTCCGATTATATCCGCTACGTGAAGAACGACCTGATGGGCATCGCCAGGGATGACCTGGTGGCCAACATCGGAAGGCACGTGGATTCCTCGGTCCACCTTTTCGAAAAGTGGGGACTCCCCATCTGGAAGGACGAGAACGGCAAATACGTGAACGAAGGTCGCTGGCAGATCATGATCCATGGCGAATCATACAAGAC
>CAZNQG010000168.1:0-5048 GCA_964575235.1 uncultured Bacteroides sp. | reverse complement strand
GTGCTTGTGTATCCCACCGATACCGTTTATGCCTTCGGTTGCGACATATACCACAACCGGGCGGTGGAAAGGATTGCACAACTGAAGGGAATCCGGGTGGCCAAGGCCGATTTTTCCTTGATATTCTCGGATCTCAGCCAGCTATCGGATTATACGAGACCGGTAAGTAACTCCGTATTCAAGATGATGAAGGCTTACCTGCCGGGCCCCTATACCTTCATCCTGCCTGCCCGGAACAATATCCCGCGGATCTTCCACAGCCGGAAGAAGACCATTGGGATCCGGATCCCGGCAAACAACATCCCGCTGGAGATCGTACGGGAGCTGGGCCATCCCATCATGACTACCTCCATACACGACGAGGACGAGTTGATTGAGTACACCACGGACCCGGATCTCATCTGGGAAAAGTACAAGGATCATGTGGATGCAGTAATCAACGGGGGATACGGTAAAAACGAGCCCTCGACCGTGATCGACTGCACAAACGAGGAGCCGGTCGTGCTCAGGCAGGGCATTGGTACCGTGGACTGAACCGCCTTATTTCTTCCAGAAAGCCGGTGAGAAAAGGATCAGGACCGTAAACAATTCCAGCCTCCCGATGAGCATCAGGAAGGACAGGAACCATTTCCCGAACACGGGGATGTGCGCGTAGTTCTCCACCGGTCCCACCTCCCCGATCCCCGGGCCGATGTTTCCCAGCGTTGCCGCCACGGAACCGAAGGAGGTCCCCAGGTCGTATCCCATAGAGGCTATCACGATGACCCCGATGAACACGGTGATGATGTAAAAGGATACGAAGGCAAAGACGTTATTCAGGATGTCAGGTGAAACAGCGTTACCATTGAGGCGGACCGGGATGACCGCGCTGGGGTGGACCAGGCGCCTCAGTTCCAGGGCTGCATTTTTCAACACCAGCACGATCCGGAGGATTTTTATACCCCCTCCGGTCGAGCCCGCTGAACCCCCGAAAAACATCATCCCGAATATGAGGATACCGGCCAGGGGAATCCAGGAAAGGTAATCGGCCGTCACATATCCCGTCGTGGTAACGATCGACACAACCTGGAAAAGCGAATGGCGGAAGGATTCCTCCGTGGTCTGGGTCTCGGTGAACGACAGGATGGCGGTCATCAGCAGTGTAAAACCCAGAAGAAAACCTACGAAGTAACGGAATTCCTCATTCTGCCAGACCTTTTTGAAATTCAGGTGCATGGCGAAATAGGAAAGGGTGAAGTTGGTGCCGGCCAGGAACATGAACACCACGATCACGTAATGGATAAACGGGGAATCCCAGAATGCCAGGCTTGCGGTCTTGGTGGAATATCCTCCCGTTGCCATGCTGGTGAAGGAGTGGCAGACGGCATCGAACAGGTCCATTCCCCCGAGCCAGAGCAGAAGGGTTTCGGTAAAGGTGAAAATAATATAGATCGCCCAGAGCCGCTTGGCCGTTTCCTTGATCCGGGGATGAAGCTTGTCGGGGACCGGACCCGGCACTTCCGCCACGAAAAGCTGCATGCCGCCCACGCCCAGCAGGGGAAGGATGGCCAGCGACATGACGATGATGCCCATTCCCCCGAGCCACTGGGTGAGGCTGCGCCAGAAAAGGAGCCCGTGTGGCAGCACCTCGACCTCGTCCAGGATGCTTGCACCGGTTGTGGTGAACCCGGAAACGGTCTCGAAAAAGGCATCCGTAACGTTGTCGATCTCGCCGGAAAGCAGGAAAGGAACGCAGCCGAAAACGGAAAACAGGATCCACCCGAGCGATACGATCAGGAAACCGTCCCTTGCACTCAGGGTTTTCCTGGCCCTGAGGTTAACCAGCCATACGATCCCCCCGAACACGATGCTTACGAGTCCCCCGACCCCCAGCGGGACCAGTTCGTGATCATGGTAGAGCATGGAAACGGGAATGCACAGCCACATGAAGATCCCTTCGATCAGCAGCAGGAGACCCAGGAACTGGAATACAAGCCTGTAGTTGAACATACAGCAGGCTAATTAAAGTATTTTTTCATTTTCGGGATGGCCGAAGGAAGCGCAAAAACCACCACCTTATCCCCCGGCTTAAGCTGGGTATCACCCTGTGCGATAAAACTGTTCTTCCCGCGGATCACACCTCCCACGATGGCATCCTTGGGAAAGCTGATGTCCATGAGCCGTCCTTCGGTTACCCTTGTTTCGGGTTTGACGATGAACTCCATGACCTCCGCGTCGGTCCCCGTAAGACAGCGTACGGAAGAGACGTCGAACGAATTGGTGAAGCGGAATATTCTGCCGGCGGTGATCAGCTTTTTGTTGATGATGGAATCGATGCCCATATTCTCGGCCAGTTTGATGTAATCCATGTTCTCAACCTCCGCAATGGTCTTCTTAACCCCCATTTGCTTGGCCAGGGTGCAGGAAAGGATATTGGTTTCCGAATTGCCGGTAACTGCGATGAAGGCGTCCATCTTCTGGAGCCCCTCCTGGGTCAGCAGGTCCATGTTGCTGCCGTCCCCGTTGATCACCAGGGTGTTCTCCAGGAAGTTCGAAAGCTGGTAGGCTTTCTCCCGGTCGATCTCGATGAGTTTCACGTTGTGGTGTTTGCCCAGCAGCTTGGCCGTACGCTTTCCGATCCGGCTGCCTCCCAGGATCATGATGTTATGGATGTCGTAATACTCCTTGCCCGAATACTTCAGCAGATCCCCGAGTCCCGCCTGGCCGGTGATAACGTATACGTGGTCGTTCACCTCGAAACGGTCCGCCCCCCGGGGGATGATGGTAACGGCATCCCGGCTTATGGCCACTGCCCGGAATTCAAGATCTCCCTTGGGGGTTGACTCAAGAAGCGTTTTCCCGATGATGGGGGCGTTTTCCTCCAGCTTGATCACGTACATGGTCAGCTTCCCCCTTGAAAAATCCACCAGGTCTGCCATGCCCGTCTGGTGCAGCAGTCCCACCACCTCGTTAGCGGCGATCATTTCCGGGTAGATCAAATAGTCGATGCCCAGGTTGTTGATGATCTCCTTGTGGTTGTAACTCAGGTACTCCTGGTTGTCGATCCGGGCTATGGTCCGCCTGGCGCCCATCTGCTTGCTGAAGAGGGCCGCCGTAATGTTGGTGTCTTCGGATTCCGTAACCGCTATGAAAAGATCGGCTTTCTGGATGTTGGAATCTTTCAGCACGCTGAAGGAGGTGGTCGACCCGTGCATGGTCATCAGGTCGTGGGTAGACCCGATCTGCCGAAGCTTATCTTCATCCACGTCAATGAGAACGATGTCATGATTCTCACTGCTGAGCATCTTGGCCAGATGCGAACCAACCTCGCCGGCACCGGCAATCACAATTCTCATGTGTCAGAATGAAGTCTGGATGAAAAAACAAAGTAATATATTAAATGGCATATCTTCCAAAGCTTTTCGTTTTTTTTACGTACCTCTCCCCCGCGTAGATGAAGCATCCCTCCGATAACGTCGAATGAAACGGGATCCCGGCCTTCCTGCAATCATCCTCCATCCGGTCCACATACCATTGCCGGTTGCTGCCGTCGGCCACGACCGTAGTAACCCCCCATGCCACCGCCAGGCGGGCAATGTCTGCCCGGGGATGTTTGCAGAGGACCAGCACATCCACCCTGAATCCGGGGACGGGATCGTACAGGGATTCATCCATTCGGGAAAGCAGGAGGATGCGTTGCCCGTCGACAAGCACATAAACTGCCTCCATCCCCGGGGAAGAGACCTGCCGGTGCCACGGAAAGGGTTGGTCCTTCAAACCGTCCGCGGGCAGGATGAGCGGGGTATCCAGCTTATGCCGGATGCAGAAGGATTCGATCTCCCGGGGAACCGGCTCGTTGCCCGGGTCCGGGATGGTTCCCCGGAACAGGGCGAACTGCCTGCCCCGGACAAATCCTACGGCCGTCTCCCCCTTCAGGGCGAACACGTACATCCCCTGTTGCGTACGTATCCTGAGCTCCCTCAGGCAGGACACTGAAAGCAGGAGAACCAGGGACGAAAGCATAAGGAAAAGTGCCGTGGCGCTCCGCCGCCGCAGGCAATTCCATACCAGTGCACCGGCAAGGTACAAAAGGACTGCCTGGACGGGCAGAAGGGAGAGTCCCTCCACACTCGCTCCCGGCAGCGCGGCCACGGTCCCAATGAACCATTCCAGGAAGGATGCCAGGGACTCAAGCAGGCTGGCAAGTCCATGCTCCAGGGTCCCCGCTGAAGGGTGAACCACGGCAAGGGATTCGAGTCCCCCGGCCATAAAAAATAGCAGTCCCCCGTAAAGAATCAGCGTAGCCATGGGGATGACCAGCAGGTTGGCCAGGACAGCAGCCGGCGAGAACCGGTGGAAATGAAAGACGGCAAGGGGCAGGGTGGCGATCTGGGCCGACAGGGAAACCGAAAGCATCTGGGCGATGCGGCGGCCGATCAACCCCCGCAGCGGGATCCGCTTCATGAATCCCGGGTAAAGGAGTGCGATCCCGGTTACGGCGGCAAAGGACAGCTGGAACCCGGCATCGAAAACCACGGCCGGGCGGCGCAGGATCATCCCGAAGGCCGCGAGCGAAATCACCTGCAGGGCGCACACGCTGCGACCTGCCAGGGCGGCCAGCCCGTGAATGCAGCACATGCTGACCGCCCGGATCACCGAGGATGAGAGTCCCGTCAGAAAGGCATACATCCACAGGGCCCCGAAAACCAGCAGGCTGGCAAGGAACCTGGCTGCGGGGAAAGCTTTCAGCCGCCTCAGGAAAAGGGCCGGAACAAGGTAAATGATCCCCACGTGCAGCCCGCTCACGGCCAGGATGTGCAGGGTGCCGGAACGGATAAAATCCTCCTTCAGCCGCGGATCCAGTCCATCCCTGTACCCCAGCAGGAGGGCGTTCAGGATGTCCCGCTCCGCTTTACCGGCGATCCCGGCCTCCAGCTTCCCGATCAGGGTCCGCCGTGCCAGCAGGGCCCGGACCCGGAGCCCGGGTCTGCCGGCGTTCCCGCCGTTCATCCAGGAACCGCGGTCCATGTACACCCGGTAAAGGATCCCCCTGCCCCTCAGGTAGGCCC
>CAZNQG010000167.1:0-5053 GCA_964575235.1 uncultured Bacteroides sp. | reverse complement strand
GGATCATGCAGCTGTCGAACAGCACAACGCCGAACCCGAAAAGAAAATCCGTTTTTCCCTCTAAGTAACAATCCTTGAAGTAGTTCCGGGACCGCATGTCGCTGTAGTAGGTGTCCTGCCAGCCAAGGATCCTGCAGTGGGCAAAGGTCTGCCGGTCGCCGTTCCCGTGAAGGGCCACGGCCTGGGAGGCGGTCCCGGTGTTCCGGATGGTCAGGTTCATGAAGGTCACGTCGCTTGCGTCGACCCGGACGGAATGGGAGGTAAAGGTGTTGAGTTCGATGGTATAGATCGAACGGTCGTCATAGGTCAGGATGGTGCTGTCCACATCCTCCCCGATGAGGGTCAGGTTGGACTTTTCATTGGGGACGATGATCTTTTCGTAATACATCCCTTTTTTTATGAAAATGACGGTCCTTACGTCGCTGCTGTCCGGAGCGTTATCAATGGCTTCCTGCACCGTTGTGTAATCGCCGCTTCCGTCCTGCGAAACGACAACATCGATGAGGCCGCCAAGCTCACCCTGCAGGTCGGCTGCTCCGGCCGTGCCTGCAAGCCATAAAGCTGCCACGGCTGCAAAATAATGTCTGCAGCGCCGGGGAAATGAAATGCTTATCATAGATACTAAATAAAAACCGGGTAGTTTAATTAAATCACCTTGCAACGATCAGCTTTGCCACGGACATAGCGTCTCCCGTTTTCAGGCGGATCAGGTAGATCCCCTGCCCCAGGGCTGCGTCCGAAAGGGCAAAGCTGTATTCGCCTGGGGACTGAGTGTCCCTGACGATTGACAGCACCTCCCGGCCGGTCAGGTCGTAAAGCGCAAGATGTACGTTTGAGGATTCCGCAAGTCTATAGCTTATGTTTGTCTTTCCGGAAAAAGGATTGGGAAATACACTCAGTGACGCAGCAGCGCCTCTGGTATCGAAAGTGCCTGCTGCCACAACGTTGGCCTGCACGCTGTCGGTGTAAAAGGACTCCAGTTCGTCGTTGAATGCTTTCATCCGGTAGTAATAAACTCCGTGCCCGGGAATGCTGTTGTCCCTATAGCTTGTCTCACCGGCGCCCGGGCTGGCCAGTAGAGTCCACCCGCTTCCGTCGTTGCGTTCGATGCTGAACCCGGTTTCGTTATCGGAGATGTCCTCCCAGGAAAGCTGAACTTCCTCTTCACCGATGACGGTGTCGACCGCCAGGCGTATCGGGCGAACGATGTATTCGAACGCCTCCACGAGGCTGTTTAGGTAATCCTCCAGGTTGGTATACCCGTTCCCGTTCAGGTCTCCGTTCCGGTCCGACGCATCGTTCTTGTTCAATCCCCGGGCATCCTCCCAGTCATCCGGCATCCCGTCGTGGTCCGAATCGGCCGGGGCGGTCGTGCTGTTCAGGGTGGGCCAGCCCCCGACCGTGGTCTGGGTGTCGATGATCCCCACGGCGGTTCCGTAGACACCCCCGTAGGTGGCCGTGCCGGTCAGTGCTTCCCGGACGACCCGTGTATCGAGCACATCCCGCGCGGGAAGAACGGCGCCGGCGTTTGCCAGCACGTATTCGTAGGCTGCCTCGGCGGAATGTTCGGTGATCGCCGGTGCGCTGACCGGGCTGGTGAGTTTAATGGACTCCTTGGTTGTTTCGTTAACGCCCTGGACCCCGGTCGCCCAGTTGTCCTCCGTGGTTGCGGGGTAGCCCCGGACGTAATTGCCGGTTATGTAGAAACTGCCCCAGACGCCTGCCGGCTGGGCATTGCTACCGTTATCCGGGTCCGGGCTGATGATCCGGTTTTTAGGGGATGTTGCGGGACCGTACCTGTAATAGTTATTCACGATGTTGTAGCTCCCGCCTTCGGCCCCGTAACAGGAATTAAAACCCCAGTTGTAGATCACGTTGTTCCGGTGGTCGATCTTTTCCAGGTCGGGCTGGTTCGAATACCGGCTTCCGCAGAACCTGGGGTTCCGGCTGGTGTGGTGTGCAAGCAGGTTGTGGTGGAAGGTGGCCCCTTTTCCTCCCCATATCCCTCCGTAACCGTGCCGTCCCTTGTCGTGCACCGACTCGTAAAGGCTTTCGCTCAGCAGGCACCATTGCATGGTAAAATTATCGTTGTCGTAAAAGGATGCGCATTCGTCAACGGACCAGGACATCGAGCAGTGATCCAGGATAATATTCTTATGATGCCTCCCGTTCATGGCATCGTCCTCGACGTTGTTTACATCCCCGAGCCTGGACCGTATGTAACGGATGATCACGTTGTCTGCCTGCACCTTCAGGGGATAACCCTTCACGCATATTCCGTCGCCCGGGGCCGTCTGCCCGGCAATGGTGATGTTCGGGTTGCTGATCTCCAGGTTGGACTGCAGGCTGATCGTTCCGGACACCCTGAAAACCACCGTCCGGGTACCGGAAGCCTCGATGGCTGCCCTGAGGCTGCCGGACCCCCCGTCGTTCAGGTTGGTCACCTCTATGACCGATCCTTCGCGCCCGCCCGTGGCATCCGCGCCAAAGCCCTCGGCCCCGGGAAAGGCCTTTACCTGGGAGTAAAGTTCCGTGGAAATCATTGCCAGGGGCAGCATGAATAGCAGTCCCGCATAAACGTTCAATCTCATTCTCTTGTCTCTGCACATGATGTTTGATTTAGTTAAGGATATGAGGAAGCAGAGCCGTACGCTGGAGTACGGCTCTGCCTGCATGGATCATATGTATTACACTCTGGTTAAAATCATAAAAGCCCTGTTAATAACCCGGGTTCTGGTAGGTCGGATCGGCAATGGCGTCGATTTGTACCTGCGGGATCGGCCTAAGGACGAACTTATCGTTGAAGTTGGCCCTCGCCTGAAGATTCCCGGCATAGGTCTGCATCCGCTGGATCATTGTCTCCGAACCCATGCGTTTCAGGTCAAACCAGCGAAGCTGTTCGCCGCAGAATTCTCGCGCACGCTCGTCCAGGAAAAACTCCTCGCTGAGGTCCGATCCGTTGTTGATGCCGTAGGAAGCCAGCATGGCCGCCCCGTCCCCGTCGTATGAACGCTTGTCGGCCACTGTTTTGAGCAGGCCATAGGCTGACGCGCCATCACCCGATTTCCAGAGCGCATTGGCCGCGTTGATGTACATTTCGGAGATCCGGAAAACATAGGCATCGCGTATCCCTCGCTGTGAACCCGTCCCGTTGGCGGCCGTCCGCTCCGGGTCGGTAAACTTGCTGAGTTCGAAGCAGATGTTCCGGTCGTTGGTGCGCTCCCCTCGGATAGTCCCATCAGCATTGAACATATGGGAGTGATCGAGGGTCCAGAAATTCCGGTTGTAATGCCAGATGTAATTCTGTACGATCTCGTCCTCGATCAGGGTGTCCGTCGCCGGCCATACGCCCTTGATGTAATGGATGCAGGTGTCGCCGGGTTCCACGATCGGCTTGTTGTAATACGTCGTGTCGCTGGGATCGTCGTGCCAGGTCCCGATGGGCCATTTCAGCCGGGTGGTGTTGTTGGCGATCCAGGTGGTCTTGAAGGACCCGTAGAACCGTTCGTCCACATCTTCGTGGAAGGCATCGATCAGGTACATGGTCGGGTTGTACCTGCGGAACGGCCTTCCGTTCTCGACGTCACGCTGCATGCCCTGCTGTATGTCGTACTGGCTGCCGAACATCAGGTGGCCGTGGTGTCCTCCTTCCCGGCCGTCCCAGGGTTTGTCCCCGGACCTCTGGTAAACCCGGTAGCTGTCCGGGTCCACGTTCATCGTGGCATATTCGGTTCGGGAATAATTGATGGCCCAGACGTTCTCGGTGTTGTTGTCGTTGTTCGACAGGGCCCATACATCTGCGTAGTTGTCATACAGGGTATACTTCCCGCTGGCAATGACGGCCTGTGCGTCGCTTGCAGCCTGTGTAAACATATCCGGCATACCGTCAAACGTATAACCGTAATACCCTGCTGTGAGCGACAGCCTGGAGCGGAATGCCAGGGCGGCGTTTTTGGTCACCCTTCCGTATTCGCTGTTCGCCGTATTGTCGGTCTCTCCCAGGTTGTCGACCGCATAGCTGACATCCTGCAGCATGAGTTCGTACCAGTCCTCTACGGGAGTACGGTTTGCCGTGATCACCACGCCCTTGACGGGTTCGGTGGTCAGGTGCACGCCTCCCCAGGTCTCTACGATGTGCCAGTTGTAAAATGCCCTCAGGAAGCGGACTTCGGATAGCCTTTTCTTGTTCATCTCATCGTCGAACGGCGTGCGGCCGGGGTCCGACAGCACATCGATGGCATCGTTGCATGCATTCACGCCCCTGTACAGTTCAACCCAGAGAACGACCAGACGGGAGTTCGTGGGGTTGAAATCGGTCGTGAAGGTGTACTGGTATTGTTGCGGGTGCTGCTGCCCGTAGTCATAGATGTCTGTTCCGGCTACGGTAAAGTCGTATCCTTCTTCCTTACCGTACCAGATCTTGGAAGTGGTATACGCCGCGGCAATCAGGCCTTCCATGCCTTCAGCCGTGGAATACCTGCGTTCCGTACTGTCCCCGGCCAGGAATTCTTCTTCGATGAATTGCTCGCAGGAAGCCAGGCCAAGGAGAACCAGTATCAATGTATATATGATGGATCTTTTCATTGCTGTATCTTTTTATCGTTATTACACATCAATTAAAACGTAAGGTTGGCTCCGATGGCGAACATCTTGGGATTGGGCATGCCCATGTTTCCACCGTATTCCGGGTCGTATCTCCCCTGGCTGAAGTACTTTCCGAAACATAGAGCATTCTTGGCCGTCAGGTAAATCCTGGCTTTAGAAATATAGGCCTTTGAAGTAATCCTGGATGGGAGCGTGTACCCGAGTGTAAGGTCCCGGATCTTGACGAACGATCCGTCCCTGTAACGCAGTACCGTTGCTTCGGACCAGCCGCTGCGGGTAAGGGTCGGGTCCATTTTCGGGTACTCGTTGGTCGGGTTGTTCGGTGTCCAGTAATCCCGTATCATGGAATTTTCACGGCGGTCCGGGCTCCACTGCGTTTGGATATCATCCTCGCCCATTTGTCCGATGCGGGCATATACGAATACCGTCAGGTCGAATCCCTTGTAGG
>CAZNQG010000166.1:0-5087 GCA_964575235.1 uncultured Bacteroides sp. | reverse complement strand
ATCAGTCCCACGCCCCTTTCCCCCGCATACCGGGAAAGCTCCTCAACCGCAGGATATCCGATCTTCACATCCCATTCGACGTCGATCAGGCAGTATTCCCATCCCATGGCCGAGGCATAATCGATGAAGCGTTTTTGTACGGAATAGACGACGGAGTCGTCTTTCAGCAGGACCCAGCTCCAGGAGGCCCTGCCGGGCCGGACCCAGGAGAAATCCCCGGATATCGCCGGGGCTACCAGATCGGTTCCCAGGGTGGATTCGACGATCGTTCCAAGTTCACCGATGGCCAGGATCCTCCAGGGGGTTTCCCAGGGCAGGCTGTGGCGGGGTTTAACGGGCCCTCCCGGGAGATTTTCCTCCTCCGGCGGGAAGCCGATGACCAGACCGCCTGTCCCCGGCCGGTGCCGGAGACGGCTTCCGCAATAGTTCCGGAGTACTCCCGTTTCGCTGATCAGCACCCATGAATTGCCTGCCTTCAGCAGGGCGGGCATGACCCATCCCGGTCCATGCGGGGGAAGGGAATCCAGGGGGATGTCGACGCGGTAAAATTCCTCGTACGAAGGGTTCGTATTGCACCAGCCCGACTTTGCAGCCGACATGGGCTGTATAAATGCCCGTGTGCCGGGAGGGAAATTGAATTCGGTGAGCTCCGAATCGATTTGCAGGATCTCCCGGATAGTATCCGGGAAAACATAACGCAATGCCAGCCCGTCGTCCGAGAGCCGGAATTCGACATCCATGCGTGCGCCCTCGCGGTTGTGGAAGTGGAGGACTTTCTGCATGGCCGTGTAGTGTATATGGGACTTCTTCCCGCTTACCAGTTCGTACTCATCGTTTACCCGAACCGGTCCGGAGACGGAATCCAGGACCAGGGAAGAGGAAAAATCCGAGTCCCCCCGGAGGATGCCGAGCCTGGAGTATTCAATGACCCCGGTTCCCTGCATTTCCACGCGGTAGTATAGCAGGGAATCATCCGATACCCGCACCTGCAGGCTGAGTTTGCCATCCGGGCTGTTTAGCATCTGCTCTGCCGCATCGCCTGTGCAGGCCATAAAGGAAAGCAGCGGGAGCAGTATCGGGATCAGCACCCATGCCCGGAATGGGATCGGTCTGTTTCCAGCCATATGTTTCAGTTTTTGTTCGCGATTCTTACCCTGCCCATCTCCTCAAGGGTTTTATCTTCTCCCCGGACGGGCTTGATCCAGAACGAATATTCCATGGGGCGGGGATGGATCAGGTACCGAGGCAGGGGGGCTGCAAAATCCGACCATGAATCGTTGCCTCCGACGCCCATCTGCACCAGGTCGATGTTTATGGTATGGTTGGGGTCATCGGGCAGTTCGATGGTATGGGTGGCTTTTTCAAGGGCTTCCTGGGAGCAGGGCCAGGCGCTCATACTCAACAGGTTGTCGGCCGTGATCAGGATGCCCCGGTTGCTTTCATCCGCAAACGCCATCCATCTTATCCCGGTGCGGTTCGCATTCTCCTGCGGGTAAACATAGGGTTCGCCCATGGCGCTTACCGTGGTTTCGTATACGTCCACGTCGGCGCTTTCCAGGCGGTCGATGTAATTGTCGTGCGGTCCCCGTCCCAGGTAAATCACCCGCTCGAAGCGGTCGGGTATTTGGGTCTGCATGCCCACTCTCGGAATTACCGGAAGATCGGGATCCGGATCCAGCTTCATGTTCACGTGTATCCAGCCGTTGGGGTAGAAATCCTGTTTAAGGATGAGCGTCCCCTTTTCATCCGGTAGCCTGCCGCTGCTGATAACGCTGAGTCCCCCGGAAGCATGGTCCTCGATCCGGATTTCCCCCACGGTGAGTCCCCCGGCAGCCGTTTTCCAGTATGCAAGCTTTACATGCGTTTTCCATCCCCTCCGGTCGTTATCGGTCTGGGGCCTCCAGAAATTCGGTCTCAGTTCCGAGGTGATCAGTTCTGTGCCGTCCACCGTGAGTCCGGAAAGGAATCCTGCCGGACCGATCCTTGCCGTGAAACGGTCCCCGATCACCCGGTATCCCTCACCGTCGTCCTCAAGCTGGAGGGGAGAGCCGCCCGGTTCCTGCATCAGGGCAGGTTCCCGCGATCCCCCGAGCCTGAACTGGGCTTCTGCGACCGCATAGCCTCTCTGGGCCCAGGGCTCAGCCTCCTTCAGGGAGATCTTTATGTTCAGGAACGTTTCCCCCCCCGGCAATTCCGGGTGGATGTCCTCCAGGGGCAGGCCGGTCTCCCAGGTTTCCCCGGGTCCGGCATCCAGGGATTCGATGCTGCCGCCGGTCCGGAGAATGCCGTCCTCCCGGACGTTCCACCCCAGGGTGTATTTGTCGAGGTTTGTAAAATCGTGCAGGTTGGTCAGCTTAACCCGGTTATCGGGCTTGCCGGCAAAGTCGATGCGCACGGGCTGCATGACCCGCTTGGCTTCCAGGATGGCGGGCTTGGCCCGGCGGTCGGCCGAGACGATCCCGTTGATACAGAAATTCCCGTCGTTGATGACATCCCCGAAATCCCCTCCGTATGCAAAATATCTTTGACCGTTCTGATCGGTTTTATACAGTCCCTGGTCAATGAAATCCCAGATGAATCCCCCTGCGATCCGTTTTTCACGGCGGATCACCTCCCAGTATTCCTTGAAATTGCCCAGGGAGTTTCCCATGGCATGGGCGTACTCGCACATGATGATCGGGCGGCGGGTGGGCTCGGCCGTAACCAGGTTTTCCAGCATCTCCGGGGGCGGGTACATGCGGCTGACCAGGTCCACGTAAACCGCATCCCGGGGATTGGCCAGTCCCCTCTGCGATCCCCGGTCCAGGGCTTCCGGGTCCCCGGGCTGGATGTAGTCCGGGTGGGTGTGGTCTCCCTGCGCGCACTCGTAATGGAGCAGGCGGGTGATGTCGAAATCCTTTATCCAGTATGCCATGGCGGCATGGTTGGGTCCCCTGCCGGCCTCGTTCCCCAGCGACCAGATGATGACACAGGGATGGTTCTTGTCGCGCTCCACCATCCGGATCCCGCGCTCCAGCATGGCGTAGGACCATTCGGGCTGGTTGGAGAACCATCCTCCCAGTGCGTGGGTTTCCAGGTTGGCCTCATCGATCACATACAGTCCGTAGCGGTCGCAGAGCTCGTAGAAATAGGGATGGTTGGGGTAATGGGAAGTGCGCACCGCGTTGAAATTGTGGGTTTTCATCAGGAGCACGTCGGCCAGCATCTCTTCCCGCGTAACGCTTTTGCCCCCCGTGGGGGAATGGTCGTGCCGGTTGACCCCGCAGAGGGTGACGGGCACCCCGTTGATGAGGATCTCCCCGTTCTCGCCGCTTTCGACCGAACGGAATCCGATCCGCGTGCTTCTTGCGTCGATGATCCTGCCCTCCGGTGATTTCAGGCTGAGCACCAGGGTGTAGAGCACCGGGGTTTCCGCCGTCCATTTTTTCGGATTGGAGATTTTCGCCTCCAGCAGGCCGAACCGAACGTTATCCAGGCGCGGGTAGTGCTCGTGAATGACGGCCCCTGCCCGGATGGATAGAGGTGCATCCAGGACCGCCTTGCCTTCCGCATCGAACAGCATGGCTTCGAGGTTGAACTTGTCGATGTTCTCGCCCGAGGTATTCACAATCTCCGGGCGGATGCGCAGGGTGGCGTCCCGGTACCGATCGTCCAGGATGGTCTGTGCGAAAAAGTCGTTGATCCTGGCCCGGGGCTCGGCCATCAGCATCACGTCCCGGTGGATCCCGCTCATTCGCCAGTGGTCCTGGTCCTCCAGGTAGGATCCGTCGCACCATCGGTAGACCCGGACCGAGATCCGGTTCTGTCCCGGCTTTACAAAGGGCGTAATATCGAACTCCGCCGGCAGGCGGCTTCCCTGGCTGTATCCAACCTTCTGCCCGTTGACCCATAAATAGAATGCCGAGCTCACCCCCCCGAAGTGAAGGATGATGTCCATGCCCTCCCAGTTCTCAGGGAGCGTAAAGCTGCGCTGGTAGGACCCCACGGGGCTATTGCCGGCCGGCAGGTAAGGCGGGTTGACCGGGCGGAAAGGGTACCGGACGTTGGCGTAAATCGGTATGCCGAAACCCTGCATTTCCCAGTTCGAGGGCACCGTGATGTCATTCCATTCCTCCATTTCACGGTCCCAGAAGCCCTCGGGTGCTTCGGAAGGGACCGGCGCGTAATGGAACTTCCAGGTCCCGTTCAGGGACAGTACCCGTTGGCTTTTCCCCGGGTCACAGCTCAGTGCCGAAGTAAGACCCGGGAAGGAATAACTGGTGGCGCGGGCCGGCATCTTGTTGACCTGAGTGATCCTCGGATTCTCCCAGTCGTTGGACCGGCTGTTTGCCGGTCCTGCGTGCAGCAATATGGGTGCGATCAGTAAGACAATTCGTTTCATGAATGTTCGGTATTTAAAATAAAACGCATTCTAGGGTTGGCTCTTCGCCCGGGATGTATCCATGGGGATGAGCCTGACCGGCCCTTCCAGCCCGGACCGGGCGACCTCCCATCCCGAAGCGTCGAACGGCCGGTACAGGATGTTCACGAAATTGATCTCGTGGAAGTTCCTCCAGGACAATCCCTTCCGGTCCATGTACCGGATCCGGTTGGCCATGAGGTTTGCCACTTCGACTTCCAGGGTATTTTCGCCCTGCCGGAGGTATTTCCCCACTTTCGTCTC
The DNA here is from genome assembly GCA_964575235.1 of uncultured Bacteroides sp. Taxonomy (GTDB): domain Bacteria; phylum Bacteroidota; class Bacteroidia; order Bacteroidales; family SM23-62; genus SM23-62. The sequence continues at coordinate 424 of CAZNQG010000166.1, read as the reverse complement.
GAAGGGTACGCTCCAGAGGATACCCAGGTCGTTCCCGTTCAGCCTTACCCGGGCGCTGGAATGCACCCGTCCCAGGTCCAGTATGTAATCGTCCGCGGAAAGGTCCGTCGTGTTGAAGGCCAGGGTGTATAAGGCCGTTCCGGAGAAATCCATCGCCGCTGAATCATCCAGTTCCGACCATGGAAGGAGGCCCTCAATCTCCCTTGCCGCCGGCAGTGCGGGTCCGCCGCCGGTGAACTGCAACCCCCATGTCCCCTCCAGCACAACGGGATCATGCCTTTTTTCCTCGTAAATCCATTCCGTTGCTTCCTGTTTCCCCGCATTGAGGGTTCTCAGGAATACGGACTTCCCGGGCTGAAGCTGCACCCTCACCCTGGCCATGCCGTTTTCGGTTTCCACGGCAGCCTTCCCGGAACGGCCATCC
>CAZNQG010000165.1:0-5256 GCA_964575235.1 uncultured Bacteroides sp. | reverse complement strand
GTGTGGGACCGAAACCCATTTCGGAAATCAGGTCCAGGCAGCGTTTATATCCGAAAGGAAGGATCTCCACGGGCAGGGGAAATGCCCCGAGTCGTTCTACCAGCTTACGCCGTTCCACGACCCAGATGTTTCGCCTGGAATGGGATGCAACGATCTTTTCATAGAGCAGTGCACCGCCGCCGCCCTTGATGCCGTTCCCCATGGCATCCACTTCGTCCGCCCCGTCTATCGTAAGGTCGATCCGTTCCACCTGGTTGATGTCGGTAAGAGGTATTTTCCATTCCATCGCAAGTTTCCTGGTCTGCTCCGAGGTACAAATTCCGGTGATCTTCAATCCCTCTGCGACCCTCTGCCCTATTTTCCGGGTGGCGAAATAAGCGGTGCTGCCGGATCCTAGGCCCACGATCATCCCGTCCTCGACGAAATCGACCGCTCGTTCACCGGCTAATTGCTTAAGATTCATAGGAAACGAATTTAGAAAAAACTCCCCACTTCTGCGAATGAATCGGTCCAAAACGCGTAATGCTCAAGGTATACGATGGGTTCAGGGTGAGGGGGACCGCGAGATGGGATCGGCCTCCCTGGCCAGGACATGTACGACCTGGTCGTCTACAAAGTATTTCTCAAATTCAACAAGCAGGCGGATGAATATGCCCCAGAGCCTTTGTCGGGTCAGGACGGCGATGAACCCCAGCTTTTTCTCCCCGAATATGAGCGGGATCACGTAAAGGTGCCGGTTTCCGGAGCTTGTCCCAACCCTGCCGAAGTAGGCTGCCTCCTTAAGCGATCCGGCGAAAGCTTCCAGTTCATCCTTCTCCGGTATCACTTTCCCCTTATCGCCTCCGGATGCAACGGGCTCTTTTCCTCCAAGGCTTACCAGGGCGTGGCTGATGTCAAAGAATGCAAAATCAAAGAAGGAGCACATGAATTCTGCCAGTTCTGCGGAGAGCTCGTCCGCGGTCCCGATGCTCCCGTCCGCGATCCCGTTCTTGATCGGATCGAATGCTCCGGCAAGGTTGGCCGGAATGTAGCTGATGACATGGATCGCACAGTATCCCAGCACAATAACAACCAGGTAAAGGACGGCCACCAGCACCATTACGGTCCCGCTTACCAGAAAAAAATTGCAGATCAGATGGAAAAGCAGCCAAAACAGTGAAACGGCGCTTATAAGGTAAAATGCGGCCAGCAGGTTTCGCTGGATCCCGTAAAGAACACTGAAGGAAGGCTGCCTGGCGAACATGAACCCTGTTTTCGGTTTAAAAATTATTCCTCTTCCAGTCCCTGCAGCACTACCCGCAGGGTCGACATCTGGTCAAGGTCATAACCCCTGGTCTGATAGACCAGTGTGCCGTTGGCATCGAACAGGTAGTTGCGGGGAACTTTCCGCTCGGCGAATTTGTCGTAGTTCGCACGGTCGGGATCCGCCGCGAAGGGAAGGATGTAATTGCCTTTGTCCCTGAATTCCCGTACCTCTTTGGGATTGTGACCACGGCCGACCGCAAGCAGGAGTTTCCCGCCGTCCTGGAAATTCGGCCAGATTTCCTCCTGGAGGTATTCCAGCATGTGCTTGCAGTGTTTGCAAGGGATGATGAAAAAGTCCAGAAGCAGGATCTTTCCCTTCTCAAGAGGATAAATCTGCCCGCCCTCAATGTCGGTAAACCGTACTTCCGGCATACTGTCCCCGTGAACCAGATATGAAAAATCGTCGAAAATCATTTCAAGGATTACCAACTAATCAAATTACGATTTTCCACTCACAATCGGAAGGTATAGGTATATTTTAACATTATGGTACGGGCTGCAAGCGAAGGCCGGTGGGGGATATCCCTTTGCCTGTCCGTATGGGTTCCTTCGTCGTATACCAGCCAGAGGTCGTTGCCTTCCCTGGGGTTATAGCGGAAGCGGACGTTGGACCCGATGATCCCGGTGTCGCTGTTATATTGAACGAAAGCGCTCAGGGAGAACCGGGTATTGAACATAACCAGCACCTTCAGCCTGCCGATGTGGGAGACGTATTTCTGTCCCCGGTCCGGCAGATCTACATGGCTGTAAATAAAGGCCCCGCCGAGGGTAAGGGAGGATGAAAGGCTCCAGTTCGGGAGCATGGAGATGTTTACCGCACGCCCGTCGTAATATTTCCCCGCGAAACCTTCTATATACAGCCAGGCAGGCCTGGTCATGGGTGTGGAAGCGAAGCAGATGAACTGCGGAAAGCTGTAATACCCCACCGGGATCTCGGCGTCATCCGAAAGTTCGAAGGTTTCAAACACGTTCTCGATCTGGTAGAGTCCCCCGAAACTGAACATCCAGAAATTCTTGAATTCGAAAAGGTAGTCAAGCTGATACATGCCCGTTTCCCTTTTGCCCCGGGCCATGCTGAAGTAATCGTTCACTTCGAACCTCGGCCCGTGTCTAAGGATGGGCGAGGATTCCGGCATCCAAAAATAATTGAGGTACCCTCCGTACATGTGGTAGTCCTCCCTTGCCTGGAATCCGATACCGGGATTATACTCGTATCCGGCCCCGGAAATGAATATTTCGTAATGCAGGCCCACCGTCCGTCTCCGCTCCCAGCCCAGCCTGTACCTTGAGTTTGCGAAGGAAAAGGGCTTGTTGGCAAGGTTGTTCTCGAAGGACTGTCCCCAGATCAGGTTCAGGTACTCGTCCCCTTTCACACGGAGTATTGCATCCAGCCCGTAAACCTGGTTGAAGCTGCCATCCAGACCGATCCGTGAAGTGTAGATCCCGCCTGCGTAGGAGTATTCATTCAGGACCTGTTTCTTCACCCGGAGCACGCCGAAATTCTCCGAGGTCAGGCTGTCGGAACGCATGGTCTGCATATCCAGGAAACCCAGGTCCCAGCCGTTCTTCCTCCCGATCAGGCGCATACCTCCGATGATGGGCACGATGTTCCCGTCATCGTCCAGCCCGATCCTCCGGCTGTAGAACATGGTACCGGATCCCCCGGTATTGAAATCGAAAATGCTGGCCCTTTCCAGGAAAAACTGCCTTTTTTCCTCGAAGTAGAGGTCGAAACGTGTCAGGTTTACCTGCTCATCGTCCGCCTCCACCTGTGCGAAATCCGTGTTCACGGTCAGGTCCATGGTAAGGTTGCTGGTCAGGCCGTACTTCATGTCAAGTCCCGCATTCAGCTTCCTGTCCCTGCTGTAAACATACTCCGTTTCCGCCTCGTTCAATTCGTTGGCCTGTGTCAGTCCCCCGGCCACATAGGGGGTGATGTAAAGGGGTTTCTTCGATTTCAGTCCCTCAAAAACCACATCCTGCGCCAGGGATACCTTCCAGGAGCTCCAGGATCCGTATTCATTCGGGATGCCCGGGTAAATGTACATTTCATTATAGCGGGGTATCCAGCGGATCAGGATCAGTCCCATGACCGTCTCGCCGTCCTTTTCCTGGAACTTGAGGCTGGAAACGGGGATCAGCATCTCCGAGAACCATCCTTCTTCATTCCGGAGGCTCCGCGTGTCCCAGTATGTATTCCAGCTGAAATTCACGGGAATGATATCGCCTTCGGCTGCGTCGTTGAATATGGATACATCCGTGCGCAGGCCGGTGGGCGTTGTCCAGAAAGACAGCCCGGTTTCGTTGTCGTTGTAGGAATCGAAAATGACGCCGAACCAGTCGGTATCCCCCTTGTCCTCATCGCGCTTTTTTGATGTAGCCTGAATGGTTGAAGGATCTTCGGTGTAAAAACAGGCTCCCACATAGATATACCGGTCATCGTAGAGAATCCGAACGTCGGTCTTTTCCCTGGGCTCCTCGCCGAAAACGGGGTTGTGGGTCACGAAAGGAAAGGGCTCGCAGGCCTGCCAGGCTTCTTCGTCGGGCATGCCGTCAAACACGATCTCCCCCTCCATGCGCTTTATCAGCACAGGCTCCCCTCCGTCAGCCGGGGTCAGCATTCCCGGAACCGAAAGGGCCAAAACCAGCGTGACCGTATGCCGAATGCGTAAGTTTAACATACGGTATAAAAATAACAAAAAAGGCAAACGCCGCCGGTAACTTCAAGGAATCAGGTTGATGCCGTCTCCGATTCAATAAAACCGCCGAGCCGTTCGTAGGCCTCGTAAAGTGCTTTGTATTTTGCCGCGTTCCGGGGGATGGGTTCGTAAACAGCGTCGAAACCGGCCCCCATTCCCTTCTGCGCGGCCTGGATATCATCGTACAGGCCGGCAGCCACTGCCGCAAACATGGCGGCCCCCAGTGCCACGGTCTGCTCCGATTTGGCCACTTTGATGGTCATGTCCAGGGCATCCGCCATGACCTGCATGACGAAGGGTGATTTCTTTGCCACGCCACCCAGGGCGATCACCCCGTCGATCCGTATGCCTTCCGAGGTGAACCGGTCGACGATCTTCTTGGACCCGAAAACCGTTGCCTCAACCAGGGCACGGAATATCCTGGGTGCATCGCTGCCAAGGCTGAGTCCCATGAGCGCCCCCTTCAGGGCCTGGTTGGCATCCGGGGTGCGCCTTCCGTTCATCCAGTCAAGCGCGATGATACCGGATTCTCCGATATCGACCTTTTCTGCAGCCGCGGTAAGTTCCGGTATGATCCTGTCCTTGATTTCAGCAGCCAGTTTCCTGCGGGTTTCCTCATCCAGGGATTCCGTTCTGGCCAGAATGTTATCCAGGGGCCAGGCGATCACGTCCCTGAACCAGGCGTATACGTCGCCGAAAGCAGACTGTCCGGCTTCCAGCCCGAGCATGCCCGGGGTGATGGAGCCGTCGACCTGCCCGCAGATGCCGTTCACCAGGGTATCGCCCACCTCATCGAAGGGAGCCACCAGCATGTCGCAGGTGGATGTACCCATCACCTTGCTCAGATGGAAGGGTTCGATCTCGCCGCCGACCGCTCCCATATGGGCATCAAATGCACCCACGGCTACCGTGATCCCTTCGGGAAGGCCCAGTTTTTCGCTCCATTCCCCGGTAAGCGTACCCGCCGGGACATCGGAGGTATAGGTTTCCCGGAAAAGTCTTTCCCGGAGTCCCCCGAGCAGGGCGTCGAGCCTGACCAGGAACTCCTCCGCCGGGAGTCCCCCGAAATCCTCATGCCACATGGCTTTATGTCCCGCTGCACACCGGCTTCGTTTCAGGGTCAGGGGATCCGTATTTCCGGTCAGGATGGCGGGGATCCAGTCGCAGTGTTCCCCCCAGGAGAATGCCGCATCCCGCACCTTTTCCTCCTCACGCAACACGTGCAGGACCTTGGCCCAGAACCATTCGGAGG
>CAZNQG010000164.1:0-5727 GCA_964575235.1 uncultured Bacteroides sp. | reverse complement strand
TGGATCCCCCGTTCACACCCCCGTCCGCCCCCAGCACAACCGCATCGGCCAGGATCTCCTCCGGTCCCACGAACAGTTTGAAATCCGGCAGGTCCCTCATGGCATACTGGAGAAGCCGGAAATAGGCCATGTTCGCTGAGCTGTCCTTCAGTCCCACGATCCTGCTGTCCGAAGCGATCCTTCGTACTGTCCCCGGCTCAAGGATGGTCTTGGTATGCAGGGGCATATTATACAGGAACAGGGGAAGGTCCAGGTGGCGGACCAGCTTTTCGAAGTATTCGATCAGTTCCGGTTGTCCCGTGGGATAATAATAGGGCGGTGCAGCCACCACGGCCGCAGCCCCGTATTCGCCGGCCTTTTCGGCCAGGTTTATGCTTTCCTTTATGGACGTATCCGTAATGCCTGCAAGGATCGGCACCCTTCCGGCCACCTGCTTGCACACCCTTTCCACCAGTTCATACCTCAGACGGTAGCTCAGTCCCGAGAACTCTCCTGTGGTTCCGAGCACGAATATCCCGCTGACTCCCCCTGAAAGCACATGTTCCACGAGGCGTTCCAGTCCCCCGACATCCAGCCGGTCCATATCGTCCAGTGGCGTCACCAGGGGCGTGATCACCCCTTTCAAACGGGTCAGATAATCGGCATGCATCCTGGCGTATTATTATTCTACAGCTTTCAATAAATGTTCGTATTCCGGTTGCAATCCCGCTGAATTCCTGATCTCATCGGCAACCCCCGGCCCGTTATTGAACCATTCTGTACCGGGACCATTTGCATTGGCATTGAACTTTGCTTTTTCAGTCCAGTTGTTAATTACCCTGATAAAGGATGAGTTCTGATCGAGATAAATGTACTGGTAATGCTCCTTAAGATGCGCATAGGGGGCATCTTCCAGGTGGTGTATGCTGTTGTTGCTGATTTCCGTATTAGGTTGTGCAGACAGTACATAAATGCCTGCAACATCATATAATTGTTTCGCAAAATGATGGATGTTATTTGCATGTACCCGGTTATTTTTCATGCAGTTAATTACTCCGGTCCAGCCCCAGCCTACAGAAATACCCGAATTATTCAGATGGCTGATTTCATTGTGCTCTATATTAATGTCATGTGCAAAAGCTACATTGATTCCGTCACAGTCCCAGTACTCATTGGAACAATCCGTTATGATGTTATTGGCAATCCGGATATGGTGACAGACCTCACGAAAATCTTTCGGATCGTAAGGCAAATGATCTTCCATGCTTAAATCACCGTAAAACCCGATCTTTATTCCGCTTCCACCGATGTCCTTGAAAGCACATCCTTCTACATTAGAGTAATGCGCGCCGCTTATAAAGTCGAGTCCCGTGGCTGCCATATGGGCAAAAACACATCCCTTGAAACTGACATTGCTGGTTCCCTTGAGTGATATTCCGGCGGACTGCCTGCCTAACCATCCCTGGTTTTCAAGACTTTCATTTCCGGGAGTTCCGGGAGGCACGAGTTTGTAGGCATCAATGATATACATCCCGTCCTGTACAGGAACAAAACCATAAAAAGATGGCCTTATCCAGGAGGTATGTTCAAAATGTAAATCCTTTACGGTAACATTTCTGACCGGATTATCAAGCGACCCTTCCACTTGCAATAAAGTCTCCTGTACCGGAATAATAACTTCTGCAGTATTCATATTCTCCTCCTTGCGTGGCCAGTAGTAGATCTTGCTGGTAAGCGGATCGCGGCACCATTCACCGGGCTGATTTAAAAGTTCGATGGAATTGGCAAAGAAAAATGGAGAATTGCCGCAAAACGGATATTTATCATCCGCCATATAAATATCTGCAGAATCATCCACAGGCATCGGCCAGGGGTGTTCAAACTCAATACGGCTTTCCGGCTGATGAAAAGTCAGTTTAACCTTGTCATCAATGATTTCATAGCTTTTAACCCTCAGGTTGGCAATGGTCCACCACTGGAGTATGATAAACTCAAGCTGGACAGCGTTCTCCAGGGATATCTTCGGTACGGGTATCCACATCTCTTCATTGATGCTGTCACTTTTAAGGATACGATCCAATTCCCCGTCATGGTATGTGTTTGCCCGTTCTGCTTTTTTGCCGTTTATCCACATTTCCCTGAAATTAAGTTCATTCCCCCAGAGGGATGGAATATCTGTCGACCAGACTTGACCCCGGGCTTCGGCGGGAAGACGTTCAATAGGATCTTTTTCCTTAATCCAGTTCCCAATCCGGAATCCCCCGCTTATTACAGCCTTTTCACCGTCTGCGCCCCTGATTGTTGTGGGTGATAATTCCGTACCGGAATCTTCGGTCCGGATATAGACAGGTTCCTTAAGTCTGTAAATCCCCCCTTTGAGGATAATCTCTATTCCATCCTCAATGCGGGGATCATTTAATCTTCTCATCTCGCGGGCTTTCCTGAGCGCCATGGCTAAAGTTACCATAGGTTGGCTTTTACTGCCTGTATTCCTGTCTGATCCATTGGGAGATACCCAGATCTCATGAGGTTGAGCAAAAGACAGATAACAGACAATGGAAAGAAGTGAAAGGCTAACAAGTTTCTTAATCATCATTCTTTGCTACAGATTTTTATTGAAAAATCGATTTTAAATATCGGGTGTTTGCTCCGAAATTACCCAACACGTCCCCGGAATTACCGGCATCCCGCGAACGTTCAATGACCAGCCAGCCCGACCATCCCATTTCATCGAGGGTTTCTTTTACCCTCTGCATGTCGAGCCTTTCGTTTTTTTCGAGCAGGACCCCGTCGCTGTCCGTGCAGTGGATCTGGCAGATCCGGTCTTTCCCGAGGATTTTCAACTCCTCATAAAGATCCCTCCCCGCCACCAGCGGATTCTGGAAATTGAAATAGATCTGTACGGCAGGAGATCCGATCTCTTCCAGCAGGGCCAGCTCCCCGGCCGCATCCAGCGAGGTTTCGATTCCGATCACGACGCCGGCGGCCTCTGCCTTCCGGCCTGCCATCCGCAGGCGTTCCACAACAGCCTCCCGCCGCTCCGGGTACCGTTTCAGGTCCCCCTCCACCCCCAGAGGAAGAAATGCGGTCTTCACTCCGGTCAGCAGCATGGTATTGATGCAATCGTCGATGATCTTTTCAATGCCCTCCCGGGTGGGAAAGGACTGGGCATAAAAACCGGACATGGCAATGGAGGAGATCTCCACCCCGGTTTCGCGGGATTTATCCAGGAATTGCTTCCGTACCAGCGGATCGAACAGTTTATTGTCAAAGGTCGGCCGCTGTCCGAGTCCCCCCATATCAACCTCCACTCCATCCGCCCCGATCTGCTTTGTCCGGTCGAAGGCGCCCAGTTTCTGCCGTTTCTGGATCATCCAATCGCAGACGGCTATTTTATAGCGGGGACCTTCGGGGAATTCATTCCCCTGGCCGGTCGGGATGGTTTTAATTGCAGATCCAGGCAACCGGACCTGACTTTTTACCTTGCCTTCTGGTTTAATTCCAACGGGGGATTTAAGCGAAGCAGGATCCCGGCTTTGCCTCCAGTTCATGAACAGGGTATGCAGGGCCTCGAAATCGCGGAGGGCGTTTTCCGGAAGGTTTTCTCCATTGGGACCGAAAACCAGCATTTCTTCGCGATCTTCAACCGTGCATCCCGATTCTTCGTACCGGCCATCCTTGTTTTTCAGGGAACCGGGGGTCAGTCCCAGGTGATGAACCATGAAATCATACATGGCCCGGCGTTTCGAGGGACCGTAATCGTGCCCCTCCTCCGGAAGGTGGACGTTCTGCACCAGGTCTTTTTTACCGTAGAACCCGTAGATCCTCTGAAGGTACGGGTACTCCGTATTTGGGACATCCCGGGTCCAGTCCCCCCCGTCGGAAATCACCAGCTGGGGCCTGGGAGCCGCCATTGCGGCGATCTCCGGGTTGCTGGTCCCTTCCCCGCAGAGATGGACCGGCATCCCGCTTTCGCAGGGGCAGCCTCCGGAAAAGAAGCTGGAGAGCATTACCACGGGAACGGAGACCCGGATGCGCTCGTCCAGGGCAGTTATCAGCATGGACTGGCTTCCGCCTCCGGATCCCCCGGTGATGGCCACCCGTTCCGGGTCGGCATTCTCCAGGGACAACAGGTAATCCAGCATCCGGATGCTGTTCAGGGCCTGGACGGTCATGGCCAGGCTTTTATGATGGTCTTCCGGCTCGAATTGCAGGAGCGATTCCCCGTAGGCAAACAGGTCGTAGCTGACGGCCATGGCCCCCATCCTGGCCAGCATGGCACAGCGAACCTGCTGATCCGGGTTGTAGCGTCCTCCCTCGAAGTGCCCGTTGGGACAAAGGATCACGGGAATTTTCCCTTTCGGGTTCCGCGGTTTGTAAAGGGATCCGCAGACATAGAGCCCGGGCAGGGTCTCGATCGCCAGGTTTTCAACGACATATCCTTTACGGACACGCCGGTTTGCCAGGATCGGGGGAGATCCCGGTGAAGGCGGCAGGGGATCGAGCCGAAGGGCCTCGTACATGCAGGACCTGAGGTCTTCCCTGCGCTTTTCCCATTCTTCACGGTTATCGTATTTCGCGGCCAGGGCAGCCAGGAACTCCCTCCCGTCCTCCGGGCTCATTTCCGGGTAGCGGTAGGGTTTTATCCGGTAGCGGTTTCCCTCCAGGTGGACCAGGAAAAGATCGAAGGGGATCAGGATGTTCTGCATGGTCTTCCGGAAATCCGGCCGGAATCTCCAGTAAGCCCCGCTCAACCACAATCCCTCCACCTGCTCTGGTTTATAGCTGAGCTCGACCCCGTACCTTCTCTCCACCTCGGACAGGACCTTATCCAGGGGCTCCCTGTAGGATTCATCGGAGGTCTGGGCAATCCCGTCAAGACCCCAGGCCATCAGAAAAACCAGGAGCAGAATATATTTCCGATATCTGTTTATTCCGGCCATTTCCCGTCCTTTATTTTTCTGAGCCGCAGCTTCCCGGGATCGACCTTCACGTATTTGATCCTCTGCCTTCTCCAGGTGTAGACGATATGCACCAAACCGTCTTCCGACTGGATCACGGCCGGATAGGAATACTGGCCGATCTCCGAATCCTCCAGCACCCCGGCGGCGTACCAGTTCCTGCCGTCCCCGGTGATTGCCAGGTTCAGGGGGGTGCGGTATCCTTTTTTGGCATTTGCCGGGGTTTTCACATGGTTGTAGACCAGCAGGTGCCGCCCGTCTTTCAGGCTGACACCGTCAAGCCCGGAATTGTTGTTGGGCAGCCCGGCATCCTGGAGCAGGGACCAGGTTTTTCCGCCGTCGGGGGACCAGGATTCTGTGATCACGGCATTCCTGCTCCGGCACAGGATCTGCAGTTCCCCGTTTTTATGTACCAGGATGGTGGGCTGGATTGCCTGGAAGGTTTTCCCGTCGTTCAGCGGGGGGGATTTCTGCCAGGTCTGCCCGAAATCCGGGCTGGTTTCCATATGCACCCTCCAGGCATCCCCTTCGGTGCTGGATCCGCAGAGAAGTTCGCCACCGGGCAGGAGGACGGGTTTGTTTTTAACGGGACCGATACAGCCTTCCGGAAAGGGGATTGGTTCGCTCCAGCTTTCGCCGCCGTCAGCAGAGCGCTTCATCATGCCCCACCAGGCCGAGGGACTGGGACCGACCTTATAGAACAGCAGCAGTTCCCCTTCCGGCACCTGGTAGAGGACCGGGTTCCAGGTGGGGTAACGGGCACTGTCCCCCGACACTCCGTTGGCGG
>CAZNQG010000163.1:0-5762 GCA_964575235.1 uncultured Bacteroides sp. | reverse complement strand
CTTCTGATCCAGAGTCAGACGTGTTGCCAATTACACCACGGGTCAAAATGGGTGCGCAAATTTATAAATCTTTCGGTAAAAAGTAAAATCCATAAGAAGTCTTCAGGTTTTCTACGGAATTCTCAGGTTCGGCGGGAAATCATCGGATTCAGGTAAGATCCAGAAGGATTTTCATGACCTTGCCCGGGTTATCAGCCCAGGCTTTCACCGCTTTATCCGCTTCTTCCAGTCCCACTTTACGGGTTATCATCCTCTCGAGGGGGAAGCTGCCGGTTTCCAGGTATGAGATCACGGCCCGGAAGTCTTCTGTGGTGGCATTCCTTGATCCCATAATGTCGAGTTCCTTCTGTACGAAGAGCTTGGTTGCAAAGGATACTTCTTCCGCGGCATACCCTATGCACACCACCCGGCCGGTAAAGGCAACTTCGTCAACGGCCGCACGATAGGTGACCGGGTTGCCCACGGCCTCGATTACCAGGTCCGGCCCGTGGCCTCCCGTTATTTCCTCAAGCCGTTCATGCAGATTACCATCCGCAGAATTGATGGCATGGTATGCTCCCAGGCTGCGGGCCAGTTCCAGTTTGTGATCGTCGATGTCCACGGCGATAACCGTGGACCCGCGGACGGCGGCCCCGATGAGCGCCCCGGCCCCGATCATCCCACAGCCCAGTACCATCACCTTATCGGATGGCTCCACCCTTCCCCGGTCAACGGCATGGAAGCCCACGGTCAGGGGTTCGACCATCGCCAGTTGAAGCTCATCCAGGCCCGGTGCCTTGATGACTTTCTGCCAGGGCGCGCATAGGTATTCCTGCATGGCCCCGTCCTGCTGAATGCCAAGGGTCCGGTTGAACCGGCAGGCGTATTCCCGTCCCCGCCTGCAGGCAGCGCATTCGCCGCAACTGGTATAGGGTAAAACGGTTACAGGGGTGCCTGTTTCAAATCCTTCCGGAACGCCGGCTCCTGCATCTGCGACCTCCGCCGAGATCTCATGACCGGGCACCCGGGGATAGCTGACCATGGGATTCTTCCCAAGATAGGTGCTGAGGTCGGACCCGCAGAAACCAACGTATTTCATCCGGAGAAGTACTTCCCCGTTTCCCGGGGTAGGCTTTTCCTTATCCACGGCCTCGATCTTTCCGGGCTTTATAATCTGTAAGGCTTTCATTTCTACACTTGTTTTCAGACCATTTCAATCGGCAAGCTGATCACCCGCAGCGATGATGATCAGAGATATTTATATTCCGGATCGATGAGCCGGGTTTCCTTCAGTTCCGACCAGAATGCCGGCGGGATTTTCTGCTGCAGGGTTTCCACGTTGCGGTTCATCTTTTCCGGTTTGCTCGTGTTCAGGGCGAGAGCGGAGACGGCAGGGTGCGAAATTCCGAAATGCAGGCAGGCATCCCCGGGTTCCACCTTATGCTTTGCACAGATATCCTGAAACTTTTCCCTCCAGGGATAGATGATCTTTCCTTTGTCGCTTTCCGGCGGAATGTCCTGGTAATCGAACAGCTTGCCACCGGTCAGGAACCCGCCGTGAAAGACGGCGGAATTGACAATGCCGACGCCGTCTTCGTACAGCCGGCCGATAAATTCCAGTAGTTCGGGGGGATGGTGGAAGATGGTAAAGGAGTTCGCCAGCATGACCCAGTCGAATGGCACGGGACGATAAAGCTCCCGTATGACCTGCCAGTCCTTGGACCCGATGCCGACGGCCAGGATCTCTCCCTTTTCCTTGAGGTCGAACAGGGCCCGGTAGGATTCCAGCACGTTCTCCAGGCGGGCGGTGCGGTCGCCTACGTCCACCGCGGCGGCCAGGTACTCGTCCGGGTCGTGTACGGACACCAGTCCCGCGCGGTATACCCCTCCCAGCAGTACGTTGCCCTGCTTGTAGCATTTTACGATGCCCTCGTAACTGAAAGTCTGGACCGCGTCGTTCTTCAGTTCCGCCCAGGCTCCCGGCTCGAAGGTGGGCTCCGGGGTTTTCAGGGGTACCCGCATCCATCCGAGCTTGTTTGAGATCAGGATGTCTTCGGGTGCAATGCCCAGCTCCTCCAGTCCCCTGCCGATCACCTCCAGTGCCAGTCCCGCGCCATACTTCCCCGCAGAATCGATGACCACGGGCTTTTCCGTGCACTCGAACCATTTCCACATCAGGGCCAGCTTTTTTTCATAGGGAAGCGCCCGGTACAGGTTTCCCAGGTAGCTGGTGCCGTAAATGATGGGCGGCACCTGAAGTCCCGTTTTCCCGAGTGGGTTTTTCTCCGTCAGTTTCATCCGGTACGCGAGGTTAGTTCAGCCATCCCCGGGTCCTGTACCCATATGAAATGATCACCAGGAAACAGATAAAGGGCAGGATGAAGGAGGCGTTCTCGGCCGGCATGGAAAGGACCGTTCCCTGCTTGATGATGGCTCCCTGCAGGGGCGGCATCACCGATCCGCCGAGGATGGCCATGATCAGTCCCGCGGCCCCGAACTTGGCATCCTCTCCCAGTCCCCTGAGCGCAATCCCGTAAATGGTCGGGAACATCAGCGACATGCAGGCCGACACTCCGACAAGGCAATAGAGCCCTGTGACCCCATCGATGAAAATCACCCCCAGCACCAGGGCTGCACCCCCGATGGCCAGGTACATCAGCAGTTTGCCCGGCCGTATGTATTTCAGCAGGAAGGTGCAGATGAAGCGGCTGGTCACGAAGATGGCCATGGCCACGATGTTGTGCTGCTGTGCCAGCACCTCCGCATCCTGCTCCCGCATCCCCTGTTCCATGAAGATGCGGGTCCCGTAATGGATGATGAAGGTCCAGCACATGATCTGCGCGCCCACGTAGAAGAACTGGGCGATGACACCCTCCCGGTACCGGGGCAGGGAAAAGATCCTTTTCAGCGTCGGGAAGAATTCTATGCTGTGGTTCTGGTCCGCGTTCCGGGGCATCCTCACCAGGGCAATGACGACCAGGATGACCAGGATCACGATGCCGATCACGATGTAGGGATTGCTGAGCACGGATAGGTCGTGCTCCTTGACCGCCCCGAATTCGGCCGGTGAAAGCTGCATGCGTTCCATGGTGTCCCTGGGATCCAGGCGGGCCTGGATGAAGTTCTTGGCCACGAACATGCCCAGGAGGGATCCCATCGGGTTGAAGGACTGGGCAAAGTTGAGCCGCCGTGTGGAGGTTTCCTCCTCCCCCATGGAAAGGATGTATGGATTGGCGCTGGTTTCCAGGAAGGACAGTCCGCAGGTCAGGATGAAATAGGCAATGAGAAAGGGCGCATAGATCCCGATCGCGCTGGCCGGTATGAAGAAAAGGGCCCCGGTGGCATACAGTCCGAGTCCCACAAGGATTCCCGCCTTATAGCTGAACCTTCGGATGAAAATGGCCGCCGGGAAGGCCATGGCGAAATAGCCCCCGTAAAAAGCCACCTGGACCAGGGAGCCCTGCACCGGGTTCATCAGGAAGATCTTCGAGAAGGCCTTGACCATGGGATTGGTCACGTCGTTTGCGAATCCCCAGAGGGCGAAGCAGGAGGTGATCAGGGCGAAGGGGATCACGTACCTGGCCTCGAGGAACTTTACTTTCTGGTCGGTCATGTCCGGTTTGAGATTAGGAAAGGGTTAAATTATAAAAGTCTGCGCAATTCCGGTGGAATATTTTTTCACGTTCTTCCGTATCGAGGCTGCCGAAATACCTGACCGCGATGTCCATCACCTCCCGGTACTCCCCGGCCAGCAGGCAGACGGGCCAGTCCGAGCCGATCATGATCCGGTTTGTTCCGAATACTTCGGTGACCGTATCCAGGTAGGGAAGGAAATCTTCATATTTCCATTTACCGCGGTCCGCCTCGGTCACCATTCCGGAAATCTTGCACCAGACGTTCGGATGCACTGCCAGCGCAAGCAGGTTCTTCCTCCATGGCTGCAGGACACCCTTGCGGATGAGGGGTTTGGCTATGTGGTCCAGCACGAATTTCTGTTCGGGGAACCGTTCCGCCAGTTCAGCGGCACGTTCCAGGTGTTTCGGTAAGATGAGCAGGTCATAGGTAAGGTTGTATTTCGCCAGGAGGCCGATTCCCCGGGTAAAGGCCTTACGAAGCATGAAATCCTCGTCCGGTTCGTCCTGGATGACATGGCGTACACCCACCAGGGCCGTGTGCGGGGCGAGTTCCCCGAGCTGTTCTTCCAGCCGTTCGGATTGCAGGTCCACCCATCCCACGACGCCTCTTATGAAAAAGTGTTTTTCCGCCAGTGACAGGAGCCAGCGCGTTTCTTTGAGCGTTTGGCGGGCCTGGACCGCGACGGTACCGCCTACCCCGGCAGCGGGAAGGAGTTTTTCGAGGTCCCCGGGCAGGTAGTCCCGCTTCAGGACGTCCATCGAGGCTTCCATCCATCCGTATTCCCCCGGGTCGTACTTCCAGAGGTGGTGATGCGCATCCAGGATCATCCTGCAAACATGCAATAAAATTGGTAATAAATGTCTACCGGAGGATAAAAAGTGCACAAAGTCCGGGTATTTTGCCTGGGATATTCCCTTGATTTCCTTAAATTTAAAAGAAAAAACCTCACAACCCCTTTCCATGAAAAATTTTTTTCTCAGCTTCGCACTGCTCCTCCCCTTCCTTCCCGTTTACTCCCAGACCGAAGTGGATTCCGGGGATGTATCGGGGACCTGGACAAAGGAAAATTCCCCCTACAACATTATGGGCGATATCTATGTGCAGGAAAACCAGTCGCTGGTTATAGAACCGGGTGTGAAGGTGGTGTTTCACGGGCATTACCGGATACGTCTCGATCGGGCCAGCATAATAGCTGTCGGCAGTCCCACGGACACCATCGTTTTCACCGCCGATACGAACGGGTTTGTGAACGGCGACTGGGACGAAGGTGGCTGGAACGGTATAGAATTCAACTACCCTCCCAGCAATGGTGACAGCTCGGAATTCGGATATTGCAGGTTTGAGTTCGCTAAAATCGCGGGTCAGAATCCGGAGGACGGGTTGGGGATCATCCAGGCAAACTCGATGCCGAAATTACGGATCAGGGATTGCTATTTTACAAACAATAAGACCCACTGGAAGGGCCTTATCCATATCCAGATCTCGGACATGGTCATAAGGGATAATGTATTCTATCTCAATGAATCCCAGAATATAATCAGTATGGCAGAGGACAGTCCGGAGATATACAACAACCGCTTCGACAGCAACAATTGCGAAATTATCCTGTCCATTGACGGCTGGAACCATCCCGAGGTACATCACAATATGTTTATACATAATACCACAAATGATTTGATCGCTACATTTGGTAACTGCAAGCCCAGGATTTACCAGAACTGGTTCATCAATAATACCGGGGGGATAAGAATGCACAGGAGCAAAGCGGCTTTCATCAACAATCTCTTTGCAAATAACTCGGGAAGCTTCGATCTGGAATCAGACGAGAGTGCAATAATCCAGAACACGATCGTAAATAATTCAGGCGGGTCAATAATCCGTCTTAACCACACACACAACCTGTTGAACGGCAATATATTCAATGGGAATGAATATACCATCGATCATACTCCAGTGGATAATCCACCAACGATCCGGTACAATATGTTTGATTTCGACACCTCGTCATGGTCGGGGGTTCCATTCGAAGGCACTTACGAGCACAACCGGGAGAATGATTCCCCCCATTTCGTAATCAATACAGGAGGCATCGGCAGGTACTACGATGCGGAGTTTGCGGATTTCAACATTGCACCCCTGCCGAATAT
>CAZNQG010000162.1:0-5848 GCA_964575235.1 uncultured Bacteroides sp. | reverse complement strand
GCATAAACTTCATGAACCTGTCCACCGCCCGGTCGGCAAACCGGGCCCGCGAGATCGGACTGAGAAAAACGGCCGGGGCCAACCGGGGAAGCATCGTCATACAGTTTTTCGGGGAATCCGTCCTGCTCGCATTAATAAGCCTGGTCTTCGCCCTGGTCATCGTCTCATCCGTTCTGCCTGTCTTCAACACGGTGGCGGGAAAGGAACTGGATTTCCACAGCCTGCTCGGAGCACGCTTCCTGGTCTCCATGATCGCGGTTGCGCTGGTCGCGGGACTCATATCCGGAATCTACCCCGCCCTCTACCTCTCCGCATTCCGGCCCATACGGGTCCTGAAAGGGGACCTCAGCTCCGGCATGAGGAGCGGGGGAATGCGAAAAATCCTCGTGGTGGTACAATTCACCCTTTCGGTTCTGCTGATCATCGGAACCGTCGTCGTTTACAAGCAACTGATCTACATGAAGGGCAAGAACCTGGGCTATGACCGGGAGAACCTGTTCTACGTTTACATGCGCGGCGACATCAAGAACAGCTATTATGCCCTGAAGGAAGAATTGCTCAGGAATCCGGATGTACTTTACGTAACAGCCAGCGGGCACCAGCCGCATCACATCGGCAGCAATTCCAGCGGCGCCGACTGGGAAGGCAAGGATCCCGAACTGGAGGTGCTGTTCAGCACCAATACGGCCGATTTCGATTACGTCGAGACCATGGGCATTGAGATGGCAGCAGGGAGGTCCTTCTCGAAGGAATACCCGGGAGACCTTCTGCACGATACGGTTGCCAATTTCCTGATCAACGAGGAAGTGGCCAGGATCATGGGTGTGGATGAACCGGTGGGGCATCCATTCTCCTTCTGGAACATCCGCGGGCATGTGGCGGGGGTGATGAAGGACTGGCACTACCATTCGGTACGCACCAGGATCGAGCCCCTGGTAGTTGTCACAACGCCAATCGATTTCTGGCTGGATTACCTGGTGGTCCGCATCGCCCCGGGGGATGTACCCGGGACCATGAAGGGGATCGAAAAAACCTGGAACGAGATGATCCCCGAATATCCCTTCGATTATACCTTCGTGGACGAAGCCCTCGACGAGCAATACCGCTCGGAGGAACGCCTGGGAAGACTGCTGAAATACTTTACCTTCCTGGCCATTGTTATCGCCTGCCTCGGGCTTTTCGGACTGGCCTCCTTTACGGCCGAACAGCGCACCCGCGAGATCGGCATCCGGAAGGTCATGGGAGCCCGGGTGGGAACCGTGATGCTGCTCCTTTCAAGGGAAACCACCCTGCTGGTGCTGGCAGCATGTTTCCTGGCCATACCCTCAGCCTGGTATCTGCTGGAAAAGCTATTCATGCAGAACTTTGAGTACCGGACGGAAATGTCCTGGTGGATCTTTGCAGTGGCAGCCCTGGCCGCCCTCCTGATCGCACTTCTGACGGTTGCATACCAGGCCGCAAAAGCCGGACTTACCAATCCTGCCGAAGCACTCCGGTACGAATGACCAGCGGAACCGGGATCCCTTTCCAACCTCCTGCCTGCAGGTTCCTTTAATTAAGGAATAATTCTTAATTTGCATGTGGATGGAAATCCGTTAGTCATGAAATGGAGAACTGACCTTAAAAAATTCGAATCCGACAATTACTCCGGATCCGCAGAACTGCTGGGGCAATACATCGAACTTATCCTGTACTGGCTGGAAAAGGGGGACCTGCAATCGCTGAAGGACCGGGGATTTCTGATGGACCACATCCGGAAGCTCCAGAAGATCCACAACACCCTGTTCGTTCTGGTTCATTTCTACAACCAGGTGATCCGGGTACTGAGCGAAGAAAAAGAGGAATGGAACCGAGCCCTGCTCGGCTTCCTGAGGGAATACAGGATCGTCTGGTCAAAGGTTAACACACGGCTCGCCACCCAGGCCCTGTCCATCATCGACATGAGCCAGAGGGTGGTACTGACCCACAGCCAGAGCAGTGCCGTGAAGGAGGTTTTCAGGCAGTATTCGGGGAACCGGCGAAGGGTCAAAGTCATACAGACAGAGTCCCGGCCGATCATGGAAGGAAGAATGCAGGCCGCCGAGATCAAAAGGCTGGGATACGACGTCATGCTGGTCCCCGATGTGGGATTCGCCAGACACCTGGACAAAATCAACCTGATCCTGCTGGGTGCCGATTCCGTTTACCGTGACTACTTCGTCAACAAGGCGGGCAGCTATAACATCAGCCTGGCGGGCAAGAACTCGGGAATCCCCATATACGTTCTGGCCGACAGCCGAAAGTTCTGGAGCAGTCTTCCGAGGGAGCGACAGGAGACTGAATATGCTGAAGAAAAAAAATCCGCGGAAGAGCTGTGGGAAAATGCTCCGGAGGACATCGAAGTTGAAAACTACTATTTTGAAAAAACACCCTCTGCCTGGGTGGATGGTTTCATTACCGAGAACGAGGTGCTCAAACCCTCAAAGATTGAGAACATGAAGCCCATCCTCTGAACCGGGTTTATTCCTCCTCGCTTATCCTCTTAAACCGTGGCTTGCCTCCCTCGGGACTCAGCTTCAGATCCAGCTTTGAAATAACCTTCAGATCTTCGATGTCCTCCTCGAGGTCGAGGTCCTCCGGATCATATTTCCACTGTGCCTTCACCTTCCCGCCCTTTTTTATATAATCCTGCAGCAGGATCATGATATGCAGGATACGTTTTGAGGAGCTCGTATTGAAGTAGGAAAGATTGAAAACGAAATCGATGGGACCCTTAACTTCCTTTATGTACCTTTCCAGCCATTCCATGAGGCGGCTATAGAAATCCTCCGTTTTTTCGGGAAAGCTTTCGCCGGATATTTCGCATTTCCCGGTTGAAGCATCGAAGCTCACATAGGGCTTGTCATATTCATCCTCGGCGATGGGTATAAGAAGGTTTTCCATGGATCGGGCTATTATGGGTTGGATGCAATAAATTTAAAGATTAATCCCCATTATCGTAATATCGTCGCGTTGTTTTTCAAGTTTCATGAATCCCATGATTACTTCCTCCAGCTTTGATTGCTGTTCATTCATCTCCTGGGAACCAAACTCGTTCAGGAAATCGATGAAACGCCTGGTTCCGAATTTTTCACGTTCCGGGGAGTTCTGGTCCATCAACCCGTCGCTTGTCAGGTAGATCCGGTCGCCCTTTTTCAGTGAAAGCTCATTTTTAGAGAAGGGATTGGGATTGAAGTATTTTCCGCCGACGGTCCGGCGATCCCCCCGTATCACCTCCACCTGCTTCCCCTGCCGCAGCAGGAAAAGGGAGCGCCTTGCCCCGGAAAAACTCAGGTAGACGTTCGGATCATCTTCTTCCTCTCCCTGTCGGGTGATCCTGCATAAACAGATATCCATTCCGTCATCGTTGTCGGTCTTGTGCTGGTTCAGGGCAACCTTGATACGCTGGTCCATCATTTCCAGGATCTCATCCGTCTGGTCCATCTTGAATTCATTGACGATCGCATCAAGCATCCGGGTGCCGATCATGGATAAAAATCCTCCCGGCACGCCATGCCCGGTGCAATCCACAACCGCAAAGAAATACGACTCTTCCCCCGTCCTTTTCCGGCCTCCCCTGGCGAACCAGTAGAAGTCGCCCGAAACAATGTCCTTCGGCAGGTATATGATGAAACCATCGAAATGCCTTTCCATCTCATCAACATCCGGCAGGATGGCCTGCTGTATTGTCAGGGCATAATAAATGCTGGCGGTAATGTTCTCGTTCTGCTTTTCAATCTTCCGGTTTACGATCTGCAGGGCATCACGCTGTGCCTGTATCTCCTCTTTCTGGTTCAGGATGCTGGCCTTCTGCTCCTCGATGAGCTTGTTCTTATCGCGAAGGATGCGGTTTGCCCTTTTCTTAATCCGATAGGCACGGTAAATGACAAAACCGAGTCCCAGAATAAGAAGGGACAGGATCAGGAAGAACCAGAGCACCATCTGCTGGCGCTCGATCTGAATTTTCTGGCTGTCAAGGATGTCCTGCTGTTCCTTTATCCTTTCTCCCTGCCTTGCAATGTCTTCGAGCTGTTTCTCAATCGTCTTGCTGCGTTCGGTAACCTCCTGCTCCTTCAGGCTAATCTCACGGTTCAGTCCCTCGATCTCCGATTCCCGCTGTTTGATCCTGCCCTCCTGCCTGGCCAGCAGCCGGATCTTGTCCAGCAGGTCCATCTGCTTCAGTTCGACGCTGTCCGAAAGCGTGGTCAGCTGTTCTGTCTGTGAATCAATTTCTTGCACCAGGCGGTTGATCTCCTCGGACCGTCTTTTCAGTTTTTCTTCACTTTCGGCCAGTTCTGCCTGATTGCGTTCGAGCATAAGTGTAATGCTGTCCAGTTCCGACCGCATTCTGTCCTCCTCATCCTGGAGCTCCCGGTATATGTCCCTGAGATCGGCTTCGCTCCCTCCAACTAAAAGGATCTTCGGCGAAACCTGCAAACCGGCCCTCTCAATGTTGGTTTTATTGAGCCGGAAAGGTTTATCACCGGCAAGATTCAAACCGAGAAGATCCAGCATGATGTAAGGGGAGTTCCGGGCACTGTCGGTAACCAGCAGAAAAGGTTCGGCACTGAAGCGATTGCAGATCCTTTTCAGGGAGCCGTTCTTCTTTTCCCCCACGTAAAGCACATCTACCGGCACTACATCCCGCAGGGTGCGGAAGTAGTAAACCCGAAAAGGCTTTTGCTTGAGAAATTGCATTTCGGATTTCAGGCTCATCTGAGCGTAGACCCCCTCGGCGGCCAGAACCCCCACCCGGAAGGTGTCGATCCGTTCCTCCCCGGGCCAGGTGAAATACCCCGCCAGAAGAATGGTGTACTCGGATTTCAGCCATTCCTCGCTCACTGCCTGGCCCTCTGCCCGGGAAATTCCGAACAAAAGGGGAATCGGGAGTAAGACCAGGATTGCTGCAATTCGCTTCACTCCATAAAGTTAGAAAATAAATCCGTCGACCTGGTTTCCGGCCGAAAGGTGTCTGGGAATAATGTTCAGGGATGAGGGAACAAAGGAGAAGACCGGTTCATTTGAAGGTTGATGTTAGAAATGAAACCACTACCATAAGAATTAAACATTGGAATGAACCGGTCTTTGCTCTCCTTTGTATGCATTAACGTTAACCGGGACGGACCCGGTTATCGTGGATTTTTTCTGTACTTTTATCAAACAACGCAGGCCAACCGTCTCGTTTCAGGCCCGTTTGGCAAATGTTTTTTGTACATTTACGACACAAATATAGAAATGTTTTACTGTCTTTTGAAAGTATCATACTTTTTTTTCGCTTATGTCAAAAATTGGAGAAAGGATTGCATTGTTGATTAAGGAATTGGGATTGAACAAAAATTCCTTTTCCAGGGAAATCGGCCTGAAAAACAATTCCACGATCACGAACATCGTCAACAATCCCAAGCGCAACCCCAGTTATGATGTCATCTTCCGCATCCTTACACGCTACCCGCAGCTAAACGTACGCTGGCTGATTGCGGGACAGGGCCAGATGCTCTCCGTTTCCGAGGATTCCTACCCCAACATCAACGATCGCCTTTCGAACATCCACCGGAAATATGCCATCACCCTGAGCGAGGTGGCCGAAAAGCTGAATGTGCCCGAGGCCGAACTGCGGAAATTCTTTTATGAAAATGAACCCCCTTCCGAGGGACTGACCCGCAAGTACCTGAAAGCTTTCCCGGAAGTAAATCCGGAGTGGATACGGTACAACAAGCTTCCTATGATGAGCAAGACCAAGGCAGGTGAATACATCCCCCCGGATACCCTGAATAAAATGATCAAAACCTTCGGGAGCACCATTGAAGGCCCTTTCCGGGAACTTTTAAAC
>CAZNQG010000161.1:0-5931 GCA_964575235.1 uncultured Bacteroides sp. | reverse complement strand
AGGATCCCGTGAAGCAGCAGGGCGCCGGGCACAACCAGCAATACGTAATACAGCAGTGGCAGCGACTCCAGGCTGAACATGCTGATGTCTGCCATGGATGCGAATACCAGGCAGAAGATCAGGATCAGGTAGATCCCTCCCTGGAATGATTTCTCAATCCTTTTTATCCTGGGAACGAAGGAAGCTGCAATCCCCAGGGTGGTGATGCCCAGGATGATGATGGTGGAATCCAGTCTCTTCAGGAAAAGCAGGCTGATGCCGGCAGAGATGCCCAGAACCAGGATGGATAATCCCAGGGCCCCAAGCAGGGGAATGAAGATCCTGCGCCTGAATATCCCGTCGTAGGATTCATATTTGTCATGGTAGGAATCCACGGAAGGATCCGTTCCCGCATTGCCGGAAGGCCGGTAAGGGCGCATAAACAGGAGGAAGAACCTTTGTGCAACGGTCATTAAGAATAAAAGGGTGACCGCCCCTACGGCCAGGTCGTAAGTCTGGAGCAGGATGAAATATTCGGGATCCATGTCCAGCGCGAAACTGATGGCAGCGGCGTTGGGTGCACCGCCCGAGTAGAATCCGACCAGTACACCCGAGACCTTCCATACTTCCGGTATCACGTCACGGTACATATAATAACCGATGAATGCGGTGATGACGACTGAAGCCAGTCCAAGGACCAGGGAAAGCATGGTTTTGCCGGCCATTTTCAGCCATTTCCGGATATCCAGTGAAAACAGGATCAGGGGAATGGCCAGCACGATCACGTATCCGTAGAGTTCTTCCTGAAAGCCGGCAATTCCTTCAGGCAGAATGCCGATGTTACCGATGAGCAGGCCCACTCCGTAGCAGATAACCACGGATCCGATCCGGTTGACAATGCGGGATTTTTTATCCAGGTAAATGACCAGGACGGGGAAAAGGAAGTAGAACAGGGCGAGAAATATCAATTTCATGTATGCCCGGTATTGATTCTACCAGAGTAAATATAAATAATCTCGGTGAATTTGCTTGGCCGGTCCGGTCATTTAATCGCACTCCTCGAAGCTCTTGGCGTACTGGTCGATGGCCTTCAGGCTCATGGCCATGCTCGAAAAGCCACCGTCGTGGTATAGGTTCTGCATGGTTACCTTTTTCGTCAGGTCCGAAAACAGGGTCATGCAATAGTCCGCACAGTCGTCGGCCGTGGCATTTCCCAGGGGCGACATTCGCTCCGTAAAATCAATGAGGGTATCGATGCCCTTGATCCCGCTCCCGGCCGTGGTCATGGTGGGGGACTGAGAAATGGTGTTCACGCGGATCTTTTTGTCGCGCCCGTAGATGTAGCCGAAACTCCGGGCAACGGACTCCAGGAGGGCCTTGGCATCGGCCATGTCGTTGTAGCCTACCAGGGTGCGCTGGGCGGCAATGTAGCTCAGGGCCACAACGGAGCCCCATTCGGCAATGGCATCGTGCTTACGGGCAAGCAACAGGAGCTTGTGGAAGGATAGGGCCGATATATCCAGCGTCTTCAGGAAGTAATCGTAATTCAGGCTGTCATAGGGCAGCCCCTTACGCACGTTCGGCGACATCCCGATCGAGTGCAGGATGAAATCGAGTTTGCCCCCGAGCACCTCCATGGACCGGAGCAATACGTTTTCCATATCCCTGAGGTTGGTGGCGTCGGCTTCGATGACCTCGGCACCGGTATTTTCAGCCAGCTGCCGGAGGGTGCCCAGGCGAAGGGCAACAGCGGTGTTCGAGAGGGTGAACCTGGCTCCTTCCTCGTGGGCCCTTTCCGCCGCTTTCCATGCAATCGACATATCGTTCAGGGCACCGAAGATGATCCCTCTTTTTCCTTTTAACAAACCGTAAGCCATGACGTTCCATTTTTAAATTGGGCACAAATATACTTAGAATTATTATAAATAAGGAATGCCTGCCGTGGCAGGAATGCTCTTCTTTGGTAAGGCCGGCCCGGTTCAGTTCATCAACTCGCGCGCATTGGAAATGGCGGCTTCGGTGAGCTCTTCCCCGCTCAGCATCCGGGCGATCTCCAGCACCCGCTCTTCGTCCTCCAGGAGGCGTATACCGGTACGCTCCTCCCCTTCCACCTCCGACTTAAATACCAGGTAATGGTGCTCGCCCTTGCCTGCAACCTGCGGCAGGTGCGTGATGTTGATGATCTGCTTCCCCATCGACATTTGCTTCATAATCCCCCCTACCTTGTCGGCAATTTCACCGGAAACGCCTGAATCCACTTCGTCGAAAATGATCGTTGGAAGTTCCAGGGAATCCGAAAGAAGGGACTTGATGCTCAGCATCAGCCGGGATAGCTCACCCCCGGAAGCAACTTTCGAAATCTCACGCGGGGGGACTTTCTTGTTGGCCGAGAACAGGAACTCGACCTCGTCCTTCCCGCTGGCCGTAAGTTCGTCCAGGATCTGCACCGAGATTCGGAAGCTGGCATTCGGAATACCCAGAATCCGGAGCATCCCGTTCACTTCCTTCTCGATTCCCGGAATCGCTTTTCCCCGGATGGAACTCAGTTCTCCCGCCATATTCCTGACCGTGGCACGGGCTTCGTTGCATTCCTTATCCAGGGAGGCGATCTGTTCATCGTACGAGGCGATATCCGCGATCTTTGCATCCAGTTCGTCCCGGATACCGATCAGTTCCGGGATCCCGTTGACACCGTGCTTCTGCATAAGGCCGTACAGCAGATCGAGGCGTTCCCGGACCGCCTGCTGCCGTGCAGGGTCCAGCTCGATGGTGCTCCCGTCGGACTCGGCATCTGCCGCAAGGTCCTTCAGATCTATCCAGGCGGAGGAGATCCGCTCGCCCAGCTCTCCCGCCGGCGGATAATAATCCCTGATGGCTGAGAAGGCCTGCATGGCTTTCTGCAGGAGCTCGCGCGCCGAACCCTCCTCCCCGTCCAGCAGGGAATGCACCAGCATGAGGTTCCGGGTGATCTCTTCGGCATGGTCCAGGGTCTGAAGCTCCTGCTCGAGCGATTCCTGTTCGTCGCCGGAAAGCCTGGCTTCGTCCAGCTGTTTGAACTGGAAACTGTAGTAATCCAGGTCGGCCTGGGCCTGTCTTGCACGCTCCCTGAGCCCGGCCAGCCTGCGTTCCAGTTCCCTGAAGTTCCCGTAACGGTCCCGGTATTCGTCCAGGCGGTTCCGGTTTCCCGCCACGGTATCCACCACGGTGAGTTGAAAGCGGTGGTCCTGCATGTTCAGGTTCTGGTGCTGGGAATGGATATCCACCAGCCGGATCCCGAGTTCACGGACCAGTGGCAGGTTGACCGGCGTGTCGTTGATGAAAGCCCTGGATTTACCGCCAGGGGCGATCTCCCTGCGAAATATGACCGGGTCTTCGTAATCCAGGTCGTTCTCGCTGAAAAACTCCTCCAGGCCGTAATTCCCGATCCTGAAACTCCCCTCGACAATGCATTTCTTGTCCTTGTCCAAAAGTACTGAGGTATCCGCCCGGTTTCCGAGCAGGAGACCCAGCGCACCCAGCAGGATGGATTTGCCGGCGCCTGTTTCTCCGGTGATGATGGTCAATCCACCCATAAAGTCGATCTCCAGGTGCCGGATCAGGGCATAATTTCGTACGTGGAGCGTGTTCAGCATTCCGGTATGTTCGGATACAGTAATTAATGGAGCAGGAGCCGGAATATCGGTCTGCCTGCCCCGCTCACATGGATTCAGAAAATCCTGTTGTAAAGATAAACTTTGTTGTGGATTAGCACCCCGTTTGGGGCAGTGTAATTTTGAACTTTCCGGGTTCCGGATGCATACTGTCCCCGGTGAAGCCGGTCTAGCCGGAGGCCATGATTTTCTCGTATTTGGCCTTGTTGGCGGGATCGATCTCGGACAGTATGCGTATCGCGCGGGCTTTTTCCTCGGTAAAGGATTCGGAAAAGATGTTGATCATCTCGTCCCGCTTGGCATCCATAATAAGCTGAAGCCAGTAAATAAAGGGGTCCGGTTTTTCGCGGTAAACGGTCTGCAGTTTTTCCAGGTTCTCGGCAATGACCGTCCGCCCTTCGGTTACCTTCTCGTCCATAATGTCCAGTCCCAAACGATGGTAATTGTAAGAGAATTCCCTGAGCGGGCGGTAACCGTCGTTAAGCAGGTCGGTCACCAGCCAGTACCGGTTCTTGTGGTCCAGGCTCTCGAAGGGTTTCCATCCGGCTTCCCGTGCATTCTGGGCGTTGGTCACGATGTTTTCCGCCTGCTGCAGGAAAGGGGTTCCCCCTAGGTAGGAAAAGGTATCGTAATCCAGTCCGATGATCATATAGGCCCAGTAGGCCAGCAGGGAGGTCAGGTTCGACAGGTGCTGGGTAGCGTCGTACTGCAGGGGCTCGAACTCCACGTAGCGAAAGTGAATGTTGTTATCTACGAAATTCAGGACGGTGGTGTTGTAGTTTGTGTTGAAGACGGGCCTGCGGGACTGTATCGTAAGGGTCCCCCTGAATTCGTCGGCGCTGATCTGCTCGGTGATGTTGAACATCAGGTTGCATTCGATCCGCTCGTCGATGGCATAGACGTGGTTTGTCCAGTTCGTATTGTTCATAAACTCGTAGATGGCGGTCTGCATGGTCTGGAAAACCTGCTTGTTGGTCCCCTGTATCTGCTGTGTAACTACCTGGACGTTGCATTTGAGTTCTTGTGCTTGTGCCCTGGGCGATGAAAATGCCATTGCAGCGGCCAGGAGAAAGGGTATATGATATCTACGAAACATATTCGACCAGTTTATTCACGATGTCCAGGGCTACTTCCTTTTTAGATTTTAACTTAAAAATACGGATATTATTATCCCTCTCCAGGATGCTGATCTTATTGGTGTCGAATCCGAATCCCGCCCCGCGGTCGTTCAGGGAATTGAGCATGATGAAATCGAAGTTCTTGCGCCGGAGCTTATCCCTTGCGTTTTCAAGCTCGTTAACGGTTTCGAGGGCGAATCCGGCCAGCACCTGCCCCGGTTTTTTGGCCTTACCCAGCTCCGCGGCAATATCCCGGGTGGGCTCCAGTTCCAGCACCCAGGTCTGACCCGAACGCCGGACTTTCTGCTCCAGGCTCCGGCGGGGTGCAAAATCCGCAACCGCAGCGGTCAGGATGCCCGCATCGCATTTGTCCCACAGGCTGGTACACCGGCTTGCCATTTCAGCTGCCGTGGTCACCATGTAGCGCCGGATGCGGGGATTTGAAGTGGACAGGTTCACGGGTCCGCTCACCAGGAGCACCTCGGCACCCTCCCCGGCGCAGGCTTCTGCAATGGCGTAGCCCATTTTCCCGGTGGAGTAGTTACCGATGAATCGCACAGGGTCTATCTTTTCATGGGTCGGCCCGGCCGTGATCAGGATCTTCTTACCCGAAAGTCGCTCCCCCCTATTTGTTCCCTCGGGCATCGGCCGCAGATTTAAAAAAGGATTCTACGTGTTCGAGGATGGCTTCTGGCTCCTCCATCCGGCCTTTCCCGTAAAGCCCGCTGGCCAGGTCCCCGGTTCCGGGCTCTATGATCCGGCAGCCGTAAGAGGTCAGGATCTCAATGTTCCTGGCGGTGGAAGGATGCCGGTACATGTCCAGGTCCATCGCCGGGGCGAGGATAACCGGACATTTGCAGGACAGGTAGGTTGCCACAAGGAGGTTGTCGGCGATCCCGTTGACCATTTTTCCCATGGTGCTGGCGGTAACCGGGGCGACCAGGAAAAGGTCCGCCCACATCCCAAGGTCAACATGGGAATTCCATTCCCCGGTTAAGCCCGAAAACATGTCGGAAAGTACGGGTTTGCCCGAAAGTGCCGAAAGGGTAAGCGGTGTAATAAATTCCTTGGCCATGGGAGTCATCAGAACCTGAACCTCGGCTCCCTCCTTAAGCAGCAAGCGGATCAGGGTGGCCGTTTTGTAAGCGGCAATGCTTGCGGTCACCCCAAGCAGTATTTTTTTC
>CAZNQG010000160.1:0-6023 GCA_964575235.1 uncultured Bacteroides sp. | reverse complement strand
CGCCATCCCGAACCCGTATTCCGCATTGTCCTCGAACAGGGAATTCGCCCAGGCGGGCCCCTTTCCCTGTGCGTTTACCGTATAAGGGGTTGAAGGCGCCGTACCGCCGTAGATGGAGGAACAGCCCGTCGCATTGGCGACCATCATCCTGTCGCCGAACATCTGGGTGACCAGCTTTACATAGGGTGTCTCCCCGCAGCCCGCACAGGCGCCGGAAAACTCGAACAGGGGTTTCGAGAACTGGCTGTTCTTGACCGTTTTGAACCTGTCGGCGACGGTATCCTTGTAACCGACAATTTTCGTGAGAAATTCCCAGTTGTCCGTTTCCTTCATCTGGCTGCCCAGCGGCTTCATTACAAGGGCATTCTCTTTCGCGGGGCAGATGTCGACACAAATGCCGCAGCCGGTGCAGTCCATCACCGATACCTGCAGCCTGTAATCGTATCCTTCGAAATCCTTCCCCTTCATGGGCTGCGTGTACATGTCCGCGGGCTTCTTCTTCAGGTCCCCTTCATCCAGGAGGAAGGGACGTATGCATGCATGCGGGCATGTGTATGCGCACTGGTTGCACTGAATGCAGTTGTCCGGGATCCATTCGGGCACATCCACCGCAACTCCCCTCTTCTCGTATTCCGTCGTGCCGGCGGGAAATGTCCCGTCCTCCCTTCCCAGGAAAGCGCTTACCGGCAGGTCGTCCCCTTTCAGCGAATTGATGGGAACTGCCACATTCGTTACGAATTCAGGCATGTCCGCGCCGGTTTCCGTTTTTTCCGGCTTCAGCCCTGCCCAGGCCTTTTCCACCTTGATCTCGTGCACTTCCCCTCCCCTGTCGACTGCGGCGAAGTTCATGTTGACCACGTCTTCCCCCTTGCGCCCGTAACTCTTGACGATGAATTTTCTCATCTCCTCGACGGCCTGCTTGTAGGGAATGACCCCGGAGATCCTGAAGAAGGCCGACTGCATGATGGTATTGGTCCTGCCGCCGAGCCCGATCTCGGATGCGATCTTCGTTGCATTGATGACATAGAACCCGATCCCGTTTTCGGCCAGGTACTTTTTCGTTCCGGCGGGCAGCCTTTTAACGGTCTCCGCATCGTCCCATATGGTGTTCAGCAGGAAGGTCCCGCCTTTCTTCAGGCCCTTCAGCATATCGTACTTGTCGAGGTAGGAAGGCACATGGCAGGCCACGAAATCGGGTGTAACGACAAGATAGGTGGACCGGATGGTGCTGTCCCCGAACCGCAGGTGGGAAGTCGTGATGCCCCCCGATTTTTTCGAGTCGTATGCAAAATAGGCCTGGCAGTACTTGTCGGTCGATTCGCCTATGATCTTGATGCTGTTCTTGTTGGCGCCTACGGTACCGTCGGCCCCGATCCCGTAGAACTTGGCTTCATAGGTCCCGCCGGGTACGGTGCTTACCTCGGGCAGGAGCGGAAGCGAGGTCGAAGTCACGTCGTCCGTAATGCCTACAGTAAACCTGTTCTTGGGTTCGGGCTGTTCGAGGTTTTCATACACCGAGATCATCATTGCAGGCGTGGTATCCTTGGAGCTGAGACCGTACCGCCCGCCGATCACCATCGGAGCATTGTCCTTCCCGTAAAAGATGTCCCTTACATCCAGGTACATCGGCTCGCCGTTGGCGCCGGGTTCCTTGGTGCGGTCGAGAACGGCGATCCTTTTCACGGTCTGCGGCAGCACCTTCAGGAAATACTTCTCACTGAAAGGCCTGTACAGGTGAACGGCTATCATGCCGACCTTTTTCCCTTTCCCGTTAAGGTATTCCACGGTCTCCCTCAGGGTTTCCGTGACGGAACCCATGGCCATCACGATGTTCTCCGCCCCCGGGTCGCCGTAATAATTGAACGGGTGGTATTCACGGCGGGTGAGCTTTGTCATTTCCTGCATGTATTCCTCCACGATATCGGGAACGGCTTCATAAAAACGGTTGGCGGATTCCCGTGCCTGGAAATATATATCGGGATTCTGGGCGGTCCCCCTCGTTACCGGGTGTTCGGGGTTAAGAGCATTGTCCCGGAATTTCTGAAGCGCTTCCCGGTCTATCAGTCTGGCCATGTCCTCGGTCGCAGGCGCTTCCACCTTCTGCATCTCGTGAGAGGTCCTGAAGCCATCGAAAAAATGGACGAAGGGAATCCGTGATTTAATGGCCGCCAGGTGTGCGACGCCCGCAAGGTCCATGATCTCCTGAACGCCCCCGGTGGCAAGCATGGCAAATCCCGTATGGCGCGTGCTCATCACATCGCTGTGGTCCCCGAATATTGAAAGCGCCTGTGTGGCAAGGCTCCTTGCCGATACATGGAACACGCCGGGCAACAGCTCCCCTGATATTTTATACATGTTCGGGATCATCAGGAGCAATCCCTGGGATGCGGTAAAGGTCGAGGTCAGCGCACCCGCCTGCAGGGATCCGTGAACCGCGCCCGATGCTCCCCCCTCCGACTGCATCTCGACAACCTGCACGGTCTCCCCGAAAATATTCTTCCTTCCGAATGCAGCCCATTCATCCACATTTTCCGCCATGTTGGACGAGGGTGTAATGGGATATATCGCCGCCACCTCACTGAACATATAGGCGACGTGTGAAGCTGCATGGTTCCCGTCACATGTGATAAAATTCCTCTTATTAGTCATTTCTATTGGTTTAAGTATTTAATTAGCAATAAATTATATGCATGATACAGGAGAAATACAAAATTAACACAATTGGGGAAAATAAAACATGAAATTTATTAGGTTTTGATCAATTCATACTATTTATTAAAAATAAAAACCGGGACATGTTATATGCCCCGGCTGTTCATGAATGGTCGGGCCTTGTTACTCGCTGTTCATCGAGACCAGGAACTCCTCGTTCGATTCGGTCTTGCTCAGCCTGCTGATCAGGAATTCCATGGCTTCGATGGAGGTCATGTCCGACAGGTAATTACGGAGTATCCAGAGCTTGTTGAGCATTTCCTTGTCAAGCAGCAGGTCCTCACGCCGCGTGCTGGAAGGATTAAGGTCAACGGAAGGATATATGCGTTTGTTGGACAATTTCCGGTCGAGCTGAAGCTCCATATTCCCGGTGCCCTTGAATTCCTCGAAGATCACGTCATCCATTTTTGAACCCGTCTCGGTCAATGCGGTGGCCAGGATGGTAAGGGATCCGCCGTCCTCGATATTCCGCGCGGCCCCGAAAAAGCGTTTCGGTTTCTGCAATGCATTCGAATCCACGCCGCCCGAGAGTACCTTCCCGGATGCCGGGGCCACGGTATTGTATGCCCTGGCAAGGCGGGTGATGGAATCCAGCAGGATGACAACATCATGCCCGCATTCCACCATTCTTTTGGCCTTTTCGATCACGATGTTTGAAACCCTGACATGCCTGTCCGCAGGTTCGTCGAAAGTGGAGGCGATCACCTCGGCCTTCACGCTCCTCTCCATATCGGTCACCTCCTCCGGGCGCTCGTCTACCAGCAGGATGATCAGGTAAACTTCCGGGTGGCTCGCCGCGATGGCATTGGCGATCTCCTGCAACAGAACGGTCTTGCCCGTTTTCGGCTGGGCCACAATGAGCCCGCGCTGGCCCTTCCCTATGGGTGCGAACATGTCCACGACACGGCAGGAAATGCTTCCCCTTTCCCCCTTTTTGACAAGGGTGAATTTCTCATTCGGAAAAAGGGGAGTCAGGTAATCGAACGGTACCCGGTCGCGGATGAAATCGGGACTCCGGCCGTTGATCTCCGCGATCTTGATCAGCGGGAAATATTTTTCCCCTTCCTTGGGGGGGCGTATGGTTCCCGTAACCGTATCCCCCGTTTTCAGGCCGAAAAGCTTGATCTGCGACTGGGAAACATATATGTCGTCGGGTGAATTCAGGTAGTTGTAATCCGAAGATCTCAGGAAACCGTACCCGTCGGGCATGATCTCGAGGACCCCCGACGAGGAAATGATCCCCTCGAACTCGAAGGTCTTGTCCTGGGGTTTGCGGTCCTGCCTCCTGTAATCCCTTTCCTGGACGGCTTCCCTGTACCCGTTGCTGTTCCGTTCACTGCGGTGATCCTTCCTGTCGTCTCTACGGTAGTCCTGGCGCTCGTCCTTCCTGTTGTCTTTCCGGGTATCCCTGCGGTCTTCCTTCACCTCTTCCTTCCACGCATCCCTGCGGTCGTCCTTCCTGTCGTCTTTCCGGGTATCACGGCGGTCTTCCTTTACCTCTTCCTTCCGGTTTTCCCTCACCTCTTTGACTGCAGCGGGATCGCTTTTGTCCCGGTTTGTCGCCTGAACTGTCACCTGCTGTGTTTCGGACGCAGGCTTCCTGCCCCTGCGGTGAGCCGGCCTTCCCCTGGTTTGTGAGACCTGTGGTTCCTTCCGGGTTTCCCTGGGTTTGACATCGGTAGCGACAATGGCCTGCTGGTCGAGGATCCTGTATATCAGGTCCTGTTTCCTGAGTGATTCAACGCGCTTGATCTTTAGTTCTTTCGCGATTTCGCGCAATTCGGACACGAGCTTCCTGTTAAGCTCGAGAATATCATACATGTGCATTAAAAATTAAATGTGAAAATGTTTTTCAATTAGGATCTATGGTCAAGAATATACGGTATCAATTAAATAAATATCGGAATATAAAACAGTTGTTGACGGGGTCTGATAACCGGTTGAAAAACGGATATCAATGGAATTACCTTGCAAGTATACGCAAATCCCAACAATTAGCAAAAAATGATTTGAAAAGTTTCATTTATATTTTCCCCCCGCTGCAAAAAATTTATTTAGAATGAATTAATATACCGGATCATTTTTCAAATGCTAACCTCCTGATTTACTGGGAGCACAGGTATACCACGCCACGCATTTTTTCGAAAACGGCCCGGTTTCATTCCGGTCAGGTGTTTCCAGGTACATATTTTTTTTGTAAAATCGGGGTGGCAAATTGTAACTTTTGGCCGGACCTTACGTATAAATGACCACTTCAAAAATTTCACCCCCATGAGACAGCTCAAGATCATCAAACAGGTAACAAACAGAGAGACCCCTTCACTGGATAAATACCTGCATGAGATCGGTAAAGTCGACCTGATCACTGCCGATGAAGAAGTCGAACTGGCGAGGAAGATCAGGAAGGGGGATCCGGATGCACTGGAAAAGCTCATCAAGGCAAACCTCCGTTTTGTCGTATCCGTATCCAAGCAATACCAGAACCAGGGCCTGAGCCTGCCCGACCTTATCAATGAAGGAAACCTGGGCCTTATCAAGGCCGCCCAGCGTTTCGACGAAACCCGCGGTTTCAAGTTCATTTCCTACGCCGTGTGGTGGATACGCCAGTCCATCCTCCAGGCACTTGCAGAACAGGCCAGGATCGTCCGCCTTCCCCTGAACAAGATAGGCTCTATCAACAAGATCAACAAGACATTCGCCGTACTCGAGCAGATACACGAACGCGAACCCTCCGTGCTGGAACTTGCACAGGCGCTCGAACTCGCACCCGAAGACGTCAAGGAGGCCATACGCAGTTCCGGAAGGCATGTTTCCATGGATGCCCCTCTGACCGACGGAGAAGAGGGCAACATGTACGACGTCCTGCTCAGCATGGACGCCCCCAGCCCCGACCGCGGGCTCCTGAACGAATCGCTCAGGAAGGAGATCGAAAGGGCCCTGTCAACGCTGACCCACCGCGAGGCCAGCATCATCAAGCTGTACTTCGGGCTGAACGGGAAACATCCCCACACCCTCGAGGAGATCGGAGAGCAGTTCAACCTGACGCGCGAAAGGGTCAGGCAGATCAAGGAGAAGGCCATCAAACGGCTGAAGCACACCACCCGCTCAAAGATCCTCAAAACATACCTGGGCTGAACCCATGATCGCCCCTTCCATACTGACCGCCAATTTCCTCGATCTCCGAAGCGCAATCGAGATGATAAACAGCAGCAAGGCAGACTGGCTGCACCTCGATATCATGGACGGCGTATTCGTCCCGAACCTGAGCTTCGGTTTCCCCGTGATAAGGCAGATCAAAGAGATCTCGGAAA
>CAZNQG010000159.1:0-6046 GCA_964575235.1 uncultured Bacteroides sp. | reverse complement strand
GCCCAGGGCTACGGATCGGAATTCTACCGCGAGGATTTTGATACAAAGCGCGTGGCCGAGGACGAGAAAATCTCGATCCAGATGGCTGCAAGAAACCTTCGTTATGAATGGTTCGAGAAGATCCGGAAAGCACACGGATTCGATTTCATAGCCACGGCCCACAACCAGGATGATGTGCTCGAAACCTTTTTCATTAATCTTTCGAGGGGGACCGGCATCCGTGGTTTGACCGGGATCCCGCCGAAAGCAGGCCGGCTTATCCGGCCGCTGCTGTTCGCCCCAAGGTCGTCCGTTGCAGCCTATGCGAAGGAAAAGGGATTGCAATTCCGGGAGGACTCCTCCAATGCTTCTGAAAAATACCTCCGCAACAAGATTCGGCACAAGCTGCTGCCCATGCTGGAGGAGCAGAATCCATCCTTCCGCAGGTCCCTGATGGATACCATCCTAAAGCTTTCGGAAACCGAAAGTGTCTTCCGGGAAGAATTGGACAAACTTAAAAAGGAATTGCTGGTACGCAAGGGCGACCGGATTTCGATCCGGATCGATGAACTGGAGCGGTTGGAGTCCAGAAAGACCATCCTGTACGAGATCCTGGCGGAATTTAATTTCGGTCCCGCTTCCGTTGATGACATCGATAAAGCACTCCAGGGACCCCCCGGGAAACAATTTTTCTCTCCAACCCACCGCCTGGTCAAGGACCGTGAAGAGCTTATCCTTACACCGCTTTCGGATGAGCGGGAGCGCAGATATTACATCGAGCTGAAGGAGGGACAGATATCCGACCCGGTAAACCTGGAATGGATGATCGTTGAAGCGACCCCGAGCTTCAGGATCCCCAAGGACCCGGGCGTTGCATGCCTGGACCTTGACCTGCTGGACTTCCCGCTCATCCTCAGGCACTGGAACAAGGGGGACTATTTCCAGCCCTTCGGCATGAAGGGGATGAAAAAACTGAGCGATTTCCTGATCGACGAAAAAGTATCACGCCCGGACAAGGAGAAGCTGTGGCTGCTGGCCAGCGGCCAGAAGATCGTATGGATCGTCGGACACCGCATCGATGAACGTTTCCGCATCACCGAAAGGACCCGGCAGGTCCTGATGATCAAGCACACTCCGACGGATCCTTAGATATCCGGAATGAATTCCCTTCCACCGGGCAGGCAACGCACCGGACCAGCTTGCTTTTTCACTTCCATTAGGGTAAATTTAGTTCCAGGAATTCCGATAAGTTTACAGGAGATGCAGATGATACTTCCCAATCATTTCATTGGGCGGTTTCTCCTCCTCTCATTTTTGATCGCCTTTACCTGCCCCGCTCTGCGGGCTCAATCTGTCAGCTATGAAATCGAAGAAGTCCCCGTACCATCTGAAATGGGAGGCTTTATTGGTTTGGATATCTTCCAGGACAAGGATGGATTCATGTGGTTTGGTTCTAGACAGGGCTTATACCGGTATGATGGTTCCAGTTTCAAGCGCTATACAATTGAACCCACGGGAGATTTATGGGACATTCAGGGCTCCACAGGGTTGGTAAGTGATTTTGCCTATTCCATGCTGGAAGACTCGGAGGGCAGGTTCTGGTTTTCTAATTATATGGCCCTGACATGTTTTGACCGAAAAACCGAAATTTTCACACATTACAGGGATACCTTTGTGGCTGCACCGGTAAACCTGGTAACCGAGGACAGTAAAGGTAATCTCTGGGTTGGTTCAAATTCAGGCTTAAGCAGGTTCGATAAAAATTCCGGAACTTTCAGGAACTATCCAGCCTTCAAGGCCGGACCGGCAGGTTTGAGCAAATATCCCGTTTACAGTGTTTATGAAGACAGTCAAGGTATATTCTGGGTAAATTACAGGGACGGGGGAATGGGAGTTTTCAACAGGGAAACCGGGATTTTTGAAAATATTGACAATATTCCAGCTCCCGTCCAGTGGATTTTGGAAGACAGGCTGGGCCGCCTCTGGATTACGACTAAAAACGGATTATTTGAGTATAACAGGGAATCGGGAATCTTTAAAAGATTCTTATATCGGCCAGGCGATCCTGACCGCATGAAAAACCAATATCTGGGGAGGATCTTGCAGGATGCCTCGAATAATTTCTGGATCAACACTTTAGATGAAATCTATCATTGCAATGAAAACCTGGAAAAGCTGGATTCATGGGGATTTCACGAAGAAGATAAGCCTTTCTGGATGGGTAATGTATCCAACGGTCCAAGAAGAATTTACCTGGACAACAAGGGAACGCTCTGGTTCTTTCATGGAAACGGCATCGAAAAGCTGACAGAGCGGTATAACAACTTCACAATTTACGAGCCTGCCAGATCTGCGGAAGCCGGGTTAGAGGTCACTGATCCCAAAAACAGATTCTTCATATCCAACCGACATGAACTTTTTAACGGGTACTATTTGCTGGACCGGAACACCCATACGTACCGTGAACTTAAATTGGACAGGGACAATGAAACCCTGGATATCAGGTATTCCGTTGAAGACCGGACCGGAACCTTGTGGATCGCTACCAGCGGAAGCGGATTATACAGGGGGATAATAGCGGAAGATGGCAGGATCAGATTTAAGAAGGTTTTTTCCAATCCTGAAGACAGTTCGAATGTGCCGAGCCCTGACCTTAACCGCCTGTTTGAGGACAGCAAGGGAAGGATCTGGATAGAAGCCTACGGACACCCGCCTTGTTATTATGACCCTGAGCAGGACCGGATCATGCACCTGGTAAACAATCCGGAAAGCACAGATAAGCTGCCGGGTCCGGATACCCTCCTGGGGGGCAAACACGCCATGGGAGCTGTACAAGGTGAAATGAATTCCGGAATCCTGCTGGCTTCCCATAAAACCTACGGGATCTTTGCCGTCATCCCCCCCCTGGTCAGGGTATCCGAACATACGGTTATGCCGACGGAACTCATCCGTTTCAGGCCGGAATCCGGCGAGGGTGTGATCAAGGGCTGGGATATGTACCAATCCCCACATGACAGCGCGGGAATAATATGGACGAGAGGGGTGTGGCCCAAAGGGAGCGGATTTCAAAAACTAAAGCTCGTTCATCCGGACCG
Source organism: uncultured Bacteroides sp. (assembly GCA_964575235.1). GTDB lineage: Bacteria > Bacteroidota > Bacteroidia > Bacteroidales > SM23-62 > SM23-62. The sequence goes on along the minus strand of CAZNQG010000159.1, from coordinate 2,972 downwards.
GAAGAACGACTTCACGGTTAAATCCAGGATTTATTCGGTAAAGGATGGCTTACCCGTTTCATACGTACTATCTTTTCTTGAAGATAATCATGGTAATTTTTGGCTGGGAACCATGGGAAAAGGCCTGTCAAAGTTTGACCCTGCCGAGGAAACCTTCACAAATTACTCCGAAAAAGACGGTATCCCAGGCAACGAGCTGATAATGGCAAAGAAAAGCGAGGATGGAGAATTGTTTTTTTGCATCAAGAACGGAAATTTTATATCATTTTACCCGGACAGTATCCGGCATAACAGCCGGATTCCTCCGGTAGTAATTACCGATTTAAAAATCGACCAGAAATCAATTTCTCCCCTGGACAGTACCATACTGGATAAACTCGTAACCTATACCAAGCAAATCAAGCTTTCCCATAAGCAGAATAACATTTCTTTCAGCTATGCAGCCCTTAATTATATACAGTCCACCCGGAACCAATACAGGTATAAGCTGGAGGGCTTTAACGACGACTGGATATTTTGCGGAAACCGGACCAGCGTCGACTACACCAACCTGGGTCCGGGAAAATACGTCTTCAGGTTAATCGGTTCCAATAATGACGGCGTATGGAACGAAGAAGGAGCAGCTTTGCAGCTCACCATCAAACCTCCTCCATGGGAAACGGTCTGGGCATATATTGTATACGGATTTTTACTGATCGGTATCATTCTCGGGTACCGGCGTTTTCTGATAAACCGGGCTAAAATCAGGACCGCCCTTGAAGTGGAGCGGGTCGAGAAGGAAAAAGTCCGGGAACTCGATCACATGAAATCCCGCTTCTTCGCGAATGTTTCCCATGAATTCCGGACCCCGCTGACATTGATTCTGGGCCCGGTGGAGGATTTAATGAAAACAAAAAAGGGAAAAGTCGAAATATCCCTGGATCTGCTGGGCATGATCCGCCGTAATGCCAGAAGACTTCAGGGATTGATCAACCAGTTGCTGGATCTCTCAAAACTTGAAACCGGGAAGTTAAGACTGCAGATAATCGAGGGCAACCTGAACGAGAAGGTTGAAATAATAGTACTGTCATTCCTCTCCCTGGCCGAAAGGAAACGAATCAAATATACCTGTCAACTGCCCGATTCACCCGGCATATCCTATTTCGACAGCGACAAGATTGAAAAGATCCTGACCAACCTTTTATCCAACGCATTCAAGTTTACTCCCGAGGAGGGTGAAATAGATGTAAGCCTCCGATATGAGTTTAAACCCGGCTCCGGTTCCCCGTGTTATGCCGTTCTCCGGGTTGCCGATTCGGGACAGGGAATACCGGAAGAAGATATCGACAAAATATTCGATCGCTTCTACCGTGTGGACGATTCAGATTCTCATCAGGTTGAAGGAAGCGGGATAGGGCTGTCGCTCACCAGGGAGCTCGTAGAACTCTGCAGGGGAGAGATTTCGGTCCACAGCCGGGTTGGTGAAGGAAGCACGTTTACTGTCAGGCTTCCGGTCTCGCCGGAAGAGTTCTCCGAGGAGGAAATCCTGACCGGTGTTAAAACTGAATCTCCCGATCTGCAAGGTAATGGAGAGTATCACAGCCAGGTCGTTCCTGAATATCCGGAGACCAAAGAAAACATCGATCTGAAAATCTCTTCAGACCAACCACTGGTCCTGATCGTTGAAGACAACCGGGACCTGCAAAGGTATATATCCTCAAATCTGACAAACAACTACCGGATAATTACTGCAGAAAACGGGAAAGAAGGAGCGGAACTTGCAATGGAAAGCATTCCCGATCTGATTATCAGCGATGTTATGATGCCTGAATTGGACGGGATGCAGATGTGCCGGCAACTTAAAACGGATGAACGCACCAACCATATTCCAATCATACTGTTAACCGCCAGGGCAGACCGGGGCAGCAAGCTGGAGGGATTTGAGACCGGTGCGGATGATTACATCATTAAACCCTTTGATGCGGATGAGCTGAAAGTCCGCGTTCAAAACCTCATAGAGCAAAGAAGAAAGCTGAGGGATAAATTCCGGCTGGAATTCATTTCAGATACTTCCGGTTCCAAAATCCCGGCACCTGATCAGTTGCTAAAAACGGTGATCGGGATCCTCGAAAATCACATGGCTGAACCTGAATATTCCGTCGGGCAACTGGGAGAAGAACTCAACATGAGCCGGGCACAGCTTTACAGGAAGATATCCGCGGTTTCAGGTTCAAGCCCGAACGAGCTCCTCCGTATGGTCCGGATGAAACGGGCTGCGAGACTTCTGCATTCTCGGGAGTTAAATGTCACCCAGGTCATGTACGAGGTGGGGATCCAGAATACATCCTATTTTGCGCGGTCCTTTCAGAAATATTACGGAACCAATCCATCCGAATACAGAAAGTCCCCGAAAACCTGACCTTTCCTGCCCTGATTGAGACAATTGTGTCTGAATCTGAGATGGAAGTGTTCGACTTTACCCATTCCCGGATCGTATTTTTCTGTATGTCGAGATTTCTATCTAAAAACTTATAAAAAAGGAGGTTATTATGAAGACTAACAAGTACCCTGTTCTTCTTACATTCATGCTGCTATCATCCCTGTGCCATGTCAATGCCCAGAGACTGTCATCTCACGGTTTGAAAAGTGATGAGAGCAATTATACTTTCGAGGGACTCTGGTTTCCCGATCCTCAGACAGGGATTGCCATCGGTTTTGACTGGAATGACAGTACCAGCCTGTTAATGCGAACAACCGACGGCGGACAATCCTGGAATTACCAGCCGCATCCGAAGATTGACAATGGACTTTATAGTCTTCTTTACGATATCTGTTTCAGCGATCCGCTGAATGGTTTTGTTGCCGGCCAGATCGGGACAGTCCTGAAAACGCAGGACGGAGGACAAACCTGGACAAAAATGCCGTTTCCCAATTCCACACCCATTACTACGATCTTCTGTCTTGATGCCAATCATGTATGGGCAGGTATACTG
>CAZNQG010000158.1:0-6082 GCA_964575235.1 uncultured Bacteroides sp. | reverse complement strand
CCCCTGCTCCCAAAGCAGGTGCGCTAACCGGGCTGCGCTACACCCCGATGAAGGTTATTTATCGTAGCTTCGGTACATGCCCAGGAGCATCTTCGAAGCCTGTTCGTACTTGCCGTAAAGATCTTCGTACAATTTGGTGTCGATCTGGCCCTTGTCGAAGACGTGCTGCATGAGGGCGACGCACTCGAAAATGCTTCCCCGGCTGATGGTAAGGTAATGCTTCTTGTCCGAGTTGGTCATCCTCCCGGTTCCCTCAACCAGGTTCAGGACCGAGCTCTGGGATGCCTTCTTCCACTGCTCCTTGATGAAAGGATCGATTTTCTTCTCCTCGTTCAAAAAAGAAAAAACCTTGAAGTTAAGATCTCTCAGCACCTGGTAAATATCCAGTTTCTCAAAATCAAACATGATCCAGAATGTTAGGGGACTGAACCCATGCCGCAATGCGGAGAGGGGGGGATTCGAACCCCCGGTACCGGTTTCCCAGTACGCCGGTTTAGCAAACCGGTGGATTAAGCCTCTCTCCCACCTCTCCAAAGAGCCCTGGCTTATGTTGTGCTTTCCGAAAAAAGCAGGACAAAAGTATAAAAATCGGCGGGAAGAACAAACAATTTCGGGCAAATAGTGGAAGCCCGGAAAGCTGCACGGAGACCCGGCCAGGGTGTGTGCCTGGAATCCGGATCGACACCGTTCAGGCCGTGCCCGGTAGGGGGACCTGGCATCAGGTATTTCGTTAGGATCAATGCAGTCCGGGCAGCATCCGGTTGATCGGAGTGGGGAACTTAATCGGGGGCGGTCCCGAACGACCCCGGAAGTTCGCCCGGAAGCTGTAAGGCGGCCGGAGCGCAAACCACCGACAGACTCCATTTTTCACCGATACGGTGGGCAAGGTTGTTGCTGACCAGGACGGCCAGTCCCGCAATGGTTATGGCCGGGAAGACGATGGCGGCCGCCAGCATGAGCGTGCTGCCGGGCGCCGCAACGAAAGCCGTTGTGAGCAGGAGCACCGGTCCCGAGACGGTCAGGATGGCACCGGTCAGAAGCCTGACCCGGTTGTTGTACTGGAACATCCGGATCCCGGAAAGCTCCACCTCGGTCGAATCGACCAGGATTACCGAATCGTTCTTGAATCCCAGCCAGCCCTTTAGCCCGGTGCCGTCGTCCAGGATGATTCTCACGAGCGTCTCCTCTTCGACCACACGGGTCTTTTTCCCTTCAGCGGATATCAGGTGCAGGGTGGTCCCTGAACCGGGCAGGATCTCCTGGCCGTACAAAATACGGCACATCAGGCATGCCAGTATGGCCGAAAGGATCAATGCGTTCCTTGCCATCGGATGTTTGCAGGCGTTTCGATCGTATCAATTTAAGGATTCCGTGCTGAAAAGGCAAATCCCCCTGCCGCGACCGGATCGCACCCTGTCCAAACCCTCAATGATCATTCCTTATGTCCCGGGTTTTTTATACATTGTATGGGTCAAAAACCACTGCCGCCATGAAATCCTTTCCCAGGATCCTATCGACCCTGCTCCTCATTTCTGTCGTACTCAGCGTTCATTCCCAGGACAAAAAGCCCCTGGAGCTGACCGATATAATGAAGTTCCGCCAGGTAAGATCCCCTTCCATCTCGAACGACGGTAACTGGGTGGTGCACACCGCACAGCCGGACCGCGGGGATCCGGAGGTGCTGGTCTACTCGGCGGACGGGAAGAAGAAATTTACGATATCCCGGGGGGAAAAGCCGGTGATCTCCTACGGGGGGAAATGGGTGGCGGCCGTGCACACGGTGCCTGCCGAAGAACTCCTCAAAGCCAAGCCGGCTAAGGGTGATGGACCTAAAGCGGGACTGGTACTGCTGAACACTTCCACGGGGGAACAGACCGTCTACGACCGGGTGAAGTCCTTTTCGTTCAGCAACGACGGGAAATGGCTGCTGTACCAGAATTTCGCGGAAGAAGAACCGGAAGAAAAGAATAAGAAAAAGGAGACACCCGAACCGGCCAATACCGGAAAGGATGATATAACCCCAGCCGGAAATGGAGGGATTTACGGACCCGACGGAAACGGCACGGATGAAGCGTATTCGGACCGGAAGAAGAACACCGGGACCCTGCTGAACCTGTTGTCGCTCGAAGACGGCGTTGCATATTCCTTTCCTTTTGTCACGGGCTTTGCGGTCGACAGCATTTCCACACAACTGGCCTTTGTGGTGGCGGACAGCAACGGGGCCGGGAACGGGGTTTTCCTGGCAGGGCTGATGGACCCGGATGCAGGTCCCCGTACCCTGTATGCGGACAGCAACGCCTGGGCGGACAACCTGAACTGGAACAACCGCAACGGCCGGCTGGCTTTCCTGGCCGGGATCCTGGATGAAAAAGACAAGAGGGGAGAAGCCGCGCTTTATCTGTGGATTCCCGGGGATGCATCGGCCGGGCCTGCGCTTGCGGATCCCGATCTGCAGGAGGAGGATGATCCGTCGGGGCCGTGGAAACTATACCATAAGAACAGCCTGCGATGGTCCACAGACGGGGAGAGGCTGTTCCTTGGCATCAAGCCGGATTCCGAGATCGTCAAGCCGGAAGAGGAAGAAAAGGATTCCGTATCCAGGCTGTTCGATACGGAAGCCATCCTGGCGGACCGCACGGTGGATGTCTGGCACTGGAAGGACCCCTTCATCAATCCCAACCAGAAAAAAAGGTGGGAACGGGTGAGGGACAGAACCTATACGGGTGTTTACTACCCGGCGGGGGACCGTTACGTGAAGCTTGCCGATCCGGAGATGCCGGAGCTCCGGGTCTCCGACGGACCGCTGCTGCTGGGGGCCTCCTGGGTTCCCTACGCCATCGAATTTACATGGGATGAGATGAAGATGGACTATTACCTGGTGGATCCCGCCACGGGAGAAAGGAAAAAGGTCCTGGAGGCGCAGAAACACAGTCCCAACCTTTCGCCGGACGGAAAGTACCTGGTTTACTTCAGGAATGGCCACTGGCACCTTCTGGAAACATCCACCCTGTCAACCCGGAACCTGACGGCCGGGTTGCCGGTGCCCTTTGCAGACGAGGACTGGGATTACCCGGGGGATGTACCGGGTTACAGGGTGGGGGACTGGCTCGACGGGTCCACCGCCGTGCTGATCTACGACAAGTTCGATCTCTGGAAGTTCCCGACCAGGAACGGGGAACCGGTATGCCTGACCCGGGGCAAAGGACGGAGCGGGAAATACATGTTCCGCCTGCACCGCTTCGACCGGGACAGGGAATGCCTGGAAACCGGGGAGCCGGTCCTTCTCACGGCCTACAACGATGCAAAAAAATTCACGGCGGTGTATTCCATGAAAGCCGGCCTGCCCGGTATTAAAAGGCTGGCCGAGGAGCCGAAGAAATACTCCCTGCTGGCTAAAGCAACAGACACAGACCGCATCCTGTTCACCCGGGAATCCTACACGGAATTCCCGGACCTGTGGATCACCGGTATGGATTTTAAAAAACCCCGCAAACTATCGGATGTAAACCCTCAGGTGGGTGAATTTGCCTGGGGGGAGGCCGGACTGGTGGAATGGAAGACCGGGAAAGGCGTTCCGCTCCAGGGGATCCTCATCAAACCCGGCAATTATAAAGCCGGACAGAGATACCCGGTCCTGGTCTATTACTACCGCTTTTTTACCGACCGCCTTTACGAATTCAACGAGGTGGTGATCAACCACCGCCCATGCTATCCCTATTATGCAAGCCACGGGTATGCAGTGTTCCTCCCCGACATCCGCTTCGAGGTAGGCAGGCCGGGCTATTCGGCAACGGAATGCCTGGTGCCGGGGGTGCAGAAGATCATCGACATGGGCGTTGCCGACCCGGATGCCATATGCCTGCACGGCCATTCCTGGAGCGGGTACCAGACGGCCTTCGTGATCACCCGGACCGATATCTTCGCCTGCGCCATCGCCGGGGCCCCGGTGGCCAACATGACCTCGGCGTACAGCGGGATACGGTGGGGATCGGGACTCGCACGGCAATTCCAGTATGAGCAGTCCCAGAGCCGCATCGGGGCCAGCCTCTGGGAGGCAAGGGACCTCTACATTGAAAATTCACCCGTCTTTTATGCCGACCGCATCCATACCCCCCTGCTGATCGAGTTCGGGGACCAGGACGACGCCGTGCCCTGGTACCAGGGCATCGAGCTGTACCTGGCCATGCGGCGCCTGGGGAAGGACTGCGTTTTCCTGCAGTACGACGGCGAACCCCACCACCTGAAGCAGTACGCCAACAAGCTGGACTATACCATCAAGTTCAAGCAGTACCTCGACCACTACCTCAAGGGGGAACCGGCCGCGGACTGGATCAAATCAGGCGTTCCCTACCGCGGGAAGTAGGCTTCCTCCAACCGGTGAAGCCTGTATCACCCTGTTTAAAATTTCGGTGCAGTACCGATGGGATGTCGGAAAAGGCGCCTGACATCGCGAAGCTATGTAGCGCCGTTTCGATATCCCGGAGGTACTTTATGCTCCTTTCCCGCGGCCGGTTACCTGACGATGAAGCGGTCGCGGTAGATATTGGTCCCGGCCAGTTCAACCGAGTAGATTCCCGCAGCCAGGCTGCCTCGTTCGATGACCACCCGGTCGCCGCCGGTGGTTTCCACCCGCACCACCTTGCCCGCCAGGTCCCGTATGGTGATCCTGTACTCGGACATATCCGGGTTCGGGAACTCGATCCGCGTCCGCTCGCTGAAGGGATTGGGATAGATCTTCAGTTCCCCCATAACCACATCTTCCATGCCGGTCGTCGACTTCATCTTGTTGTCGTCCAGGTTCGACAGGGAATGGGAGTAGGGGCCGGTTCCCGCCTTGGTGTTTCCGGTGGGACTGCACAAACCTTGGTCACGCTCGATGACCACCCGGTAGAAATAACTGACCTCGGGTTCCGATTCGGTATCGATCCAGGTATTGGTACTGCTCGACATGGTGTGGGTCAGGGAGAGCGGTGTGACGATGGTGCCCGCATCGTTCTTGGTCCCCCGGTAAATGTAATAGGTCCCGTATTTAAATCCGTAATAAGGATCCCAGTCGCACTGTATCTTGAGCAGTTCGGAGTTCTGGCTTGAGAGCAGGTGGAGGGTCTTGTGCGGCCTGCAAAGGTTGATGTCCGATTCGTTATCATCCATATCCACGGCGGTTATCTTGTATATGTATGCCTGGGCGACGGGATCTACCGCAGTGTCTACATAGACGCTCAGGTCGTCGGCCGCCACGTTGCCGATCACATCGAATTCTCCGGCCACGATGCTCTCCCGGTATACGTTGTAGGATTCGATCGGTGCGGTGGAATTTTTCTCCCAGATGACCAGGTTGTCGCTGGTGTTGCTGTCCACCGTCACCATGCAGATCTGGGGCGCCAGGTAGAGCTGCACGGTGTCGGTGCTGACCGTACCGCAGGCATTGCTCAGTTCGCAGTGGTATAGGGCCTCGTCGCTGGTACCCGTGTTGAAGATCCATAGGTCCGGGAACACGTTGGGTTCCATGAGCGAATTGCCCTTGAACCACTGGAATCGCAGAGGGGGCGTGCCCACGCCCTGGGAGCTGATGATGGTCTTCTCCCCTTCGACCGCCCAGGTGTTTTCAGGTTGCCGCACGAATTCCGGGGCCGCCCTGGCGGCCAGGTAGGCCGAATTGCTCGGTACGGTACCGAAGGCATTGGATACCATGCACTGATAGTTCCCGTCATCCTGTGCGGTGATATACGGCATCCGGTAATTCGCCGATGTGGCCCCGTCAATGTCCTCCCCGTCCTTCTGCCACTGGAAGCTGGACTTGAATTCGGTCCGCACAAGGAAAAGTGCGCTGTCTCCCTCGCACAGCATCTGGTTTTTCGGGTTCCGGGTGATGACCGGCAGGCCGTACTGGTTCTCGAAGGCGCCGATGTCGATCTCATCGCCGAAGATACGGGTCTGGTATGCCAGATCCGTTGACGGGATCATACCGTCGTCTTCCTCCGTTGTGCCCCGGTTGATGCAGGATGAAGTGGGGTATAGCCTGAAGTCGCTGTTGCTGGCATCGTAATCCCTGCCTGCCCCGACGGTAGGCTTCAGGAAATCA
>CAZNQG010000157.1:0-6149 GCA_964575235.1 uncultured Bacteroides sp. | reverse complement strand
GACCTGTCCCCCGCCGCGGAAACGCCGGACTGGATGCTGAACCTTGGATACATTGCCCTGCTGGCATTGTTCAGCTCGGTGATCGCCGTGCTGGCCTTCAACCACCTGATCAAGTATTCCACACCCCTTTTTGCTGCCTCCGTGACCTACATCATTCCATTCTTTGCCATCATGTGGGGACTGCTGGATGGTGAGCAGGTCCGCCTCCATCAGCTTCTATGGATCGGGATTATCCTTATGGGAGTCTTCCTGGTAAATAAATCTTAACTTTGAGGCCGCCAAGCATGAACAGGTCCAGACTCATATTCCTTTCCTTTCTCAGCGGAATTCTCCTGGTTCCCGCATGGTACGAACTGGGCACCGGCCTGATCCTCCTGTTCGCACTGATGCCGCTGCTGCGGGTCGAGGACTTCCTGTATGAGAACAAACAGGAGCACAGGCCCCACCAGGCCTTCCTGTATGCCTGCATCGGCTTTTTCACCTGGAATGCGGGGACCACATGGTGGCTTTGGAATGCCACCGGGGTCGGAATGTTCCTTGCCTTCCTGGTCAACACACTGCTGATGTCCTTTATTTTCTGGCTTTTCCACATCACACGGAGGAACACAAGTTCCCCGATGGGCTACCTTGCCCTGATAGCCTACTGGCTGGTATACGAACATTTCTACATGAACGGGGAAATCAACTGGCCCTGGCTCAACCTGGGTAACGGATTTGCCAACGATATCCACATCATACAGTGGTATGAGTTCACCGGCACCTTTGGAGGCACCCTCTGGGTGCTGCTGGCCAACATTCTTGGATTCAACCTGCTGAAGCACATCATCCAGCACAGGAGCCTGAGGGGAAAGACCATGGAAACAGCCGTCTATCTTTCGGTCGTCCTCCTGCCCATTATCCTGTCCCTGGTACTCTTCCGAACATACAGGGAGAAAGACGATCCCAGGGAAATCGTGATCCTGCAACCCAACATTGATCCATACAACGAAAAATTCGGGGGGATGGAAATGGAACGGCAGATGGACATCCTGCTCCGCCTGGCCGATTCCATGTGCACTTCCAACACGGACTTCATCGTGGCGCCTGAAACCTTCATCAACGACCAGGTGTGGGAATCGCAGATGATCCTGAACCCGAGCGTGGCAAGGATCCGGAACTACATTGCCGAAAAGCAGGAGCAGGCGGCTTTCATCGTGGGACTTACCTATTACAGGCTTTATCCGGGGGGGACTGCAAGATCGGCAACGGCGCAGGAGATCCGGGGAACAGGCAACTTTTACGACAGCTACAACGCGGCACTGCAGGTGGATGCTTCCGGACGTTTGCAGGTCTACAACAAGTCCAAGCTCGTCGTCGGGGTTGAAAAAATGCCCTACACCCAGTACCTTGGATTTCTGCGGAATCTTACCATCCGCCTCGGGGGAACCTTCCGCAGCCACGGCATCCAGGAATTCCGTGAAAACTTCTACACCGCATCCGACAGTACGGGGATATCCCCCGTAATCTGCTATGAATCGGTCTTCGGTGAATACGTTACCGACTACATCAAGCAGGGGTCCCATTATATATTCGTCATTACCAACGACGGCTGGTGGGGAGATACGCCGGGATACAGGCAGCATCATATGTTTTCACGCCTCAGGGCCATCGAGACTCGGCGCAGCGTTGCGCGCTCGGCCAATACCGGCATCTCGTCGCTCATAAACCAGAAGGGCGAGATCCTCCAGCGCACCGGCTACTGGGAAGTCGCCGCGCTGCGTGGCAACCTGAACCGTAACGATAAGCTCACCTTCTATACCCGGCATGGAGATTATATTGCCAGGATCGCATATTTCTTTTCCCTGCTGATCCTGCTCTATACCATAACCAGCCTGATCATGGCCCGGAAAAGGTAAGAAAATCCGCGTTTCTGCACCTCATCCTGTCCACTTTTTGCATTTACAGGCTTTTAATGTAATTTCCTGAAAGGTTTCTTCAGAAATATGCAACCCGCATTGCTTTTCCCTGTCATTTAGAACTGAATACACATAAGAAAAATTGGCCGAGGCTTACCAGGACATACACCGGGAAATCATCGAATCAAGCAAGGATGGAGATCCGAAGGCTCAGTATCAATTATACAGACTGTATGCCAAGGCCATGTATAACATTTGTATGCGTATGCTGAACAACAGGGAAGAAGCTGAAGATCTGCTGCAGGAATCCTTCACCGATGCATTTATGAAACTCGGAAGCTTCCGGTATGAATCATCCTTCGGTGCCTGGATTAAGAGGATCGTCATCAACAACTGCATCAACAGCATACAGAAGAAGAAAATAGAGCTTGTCCACCGGGAAAGGGAGATGGAACCCGAACCGGTTGAAGATGCAGTTGACTACGCAGAGATCGAGATGGATGTACGGCGGATCCACCGGGCGTTGGAGGAGCTCCCGGACGGGTACCGCGTAATTTTCAGCCTCTATGCACTCGAAGGTTACGATCATACGGAAATCGCGCAGATCCTGGGAATCTCCGAATCGACCTCTAAAAGCCAGTACCTGAGGGCAAAACAAAAAATAAGGGATATTCTAAATACCAATCACAATGAAAGACCGATTAGAACAATTCATACATGAAAACAGGGATCGGTTCGACCTGTATGAACCGGATGAGAAGCTCTGGGCGGGAATTGAATCGGGTATCCGGCCGAAGAAGGTGTTTGGCATCGGATGGAAAGCCGTGCTATGGCGTGCAGCTGCCGTCCTGATCATTTTCGCCGCCTCTTTCATGCTGCAGGAATACCTGCACCAGCGCCGTTCGATTATCTCTAAAAGGACCGAGAACAAGATTGTTCGCGAGATCCCCGAACTTCAGGAAGCGGAGGTTTATTATACCGGCCTGTTGAACGAAAAGATAAGACAGATCGAACCTCTGATTTCCGGAGACCCGGAACTCCAGGAAAACCTGCAACAGGATCTTTCCGAACTCGACAGCATCTACCAAGAACTTCAGAAGGACCTGAGAGACAACATAGCGAACGACGAGGTAGTGGAGGCCATGATCCAGAATTACATCCTGAGAATACAGATCCTGGAAGACCTGCTGGAGTATATGGATGAAACCTCAAAACAACATGAAGATGAAAATGAAGCGTTTGATATCTAGCAACATACTGGCAGCCCTGATGCTTCTGCTGGCGACCGGAAGTCCCGGACTGGCCCAGACATACTCGGAGAACAAGAGGATTATCCGCACATTTCCGACCGGCCCGGAAACCAGGCTTGACCTGTCGAACAAATACGGGACGGTTCATATCATACCCTGGAAAAAGGATTCCGTGAAGATAACCGTGGATCTGACCCTGAAGTCAAGCAGCCTTTCCAAACTCGAGAAACTGAAAAAGAATGTCCAGTTTGAATTCACCGGCACCCGGTATTACATTGTCGCCAATTCGATATTCGGAACCGGGGGCTGGAACTTCTTTTCGGATCTGAGGGACCTGTCCGGTACCATTATCCCCAGTAAAAACGAAGTGAAAATCGATTATACGGTGCAGCTTCCATCGGGCATGAACATCAACATCACGAACAAATACGGGGATATATACATCGACGATATAAAGGGAAGCGTAAACGTAAACCTTTCGAACGGTGATATCAAGGCAAACTCCCTGCGTGGGGAATCGAGCATAAACCTGAATTTCGGGAACGGAATGATCAACGAACTCGGCAACGCAAAACTCAACGTTGCCTATGCGGACCTCGAGATCGGATCCGCGGGGCAGCTTAACATCGAAAGCAAATCTTCCAAAATCCGGATCCAGGAGGTCGGGATACTGAAAACCCTCTCCAAAAGGGACAAATACACGGTAAGCCGGATCGACAACCTGTTTGGCGAGAGCTGGTTTTCCGACATCTGGCTTTACAGGATGGACGAAGAGATCAATTTCAATCCAAAGTACGGCATTCTGAAGGTGGATTCCATCCCGGACCGTTTTTCCTTCATCAATATCAATACAGAATTTACGGACCTGAATCTGGTCTTCAGCAGGACAGCAAGCTACCAGCTTGAGATTATGAAGCACAACGATGTCATGCTCCGGCTGCCCGATGCCTACGGTGAGCTCGAGGTGATCGACCAGGAGGAAGAAGCCGTTCACCTTAAAGGAGCGGTTGGTCCCCGGCACAACACCGCCGTCCGTGTAAAACTCACCGCTCCGAAGAAATGCATCATCAGCATACAAACCAGATAATTCATGAACCAACAACATACGAAAATGAAAACACATGCATCCATCGGAATACCCCTGGCCCTGGTCCTTGCCCTGAGCCTGGCAGGCTGTGAGAACACATACTGGTCCTGCCTCAGGGGGAACGGAATCCTCGAAGAGGAGACGCGTGAACTTCAGGAATTCAACGGAGTGGTTACGGAAGGGGATTTTGAACTGTTCTATGTGCCGGATACAAGCTACGCGGTCGTTATAGAATCGGACCAGAACCTCATTCCGTACATACGTACCAGGATGTCCGGCAAAACCCTCATCGTGGATAACGGCACCCGGAAGTGCCTTCGCTCGGAATATCCCATCCGGATTACCGTATATGCTCCCGAAATCCGGTTGATGAGCCTGGTCGGATCGGGCATGATCAGTGCGGAATCCGTATACGGAGACGAACTGAGGCTGGAACTCGAGGGATCAGGCTATATCGATCTCAGGGGAATTGACGTGCTTGACCTGGAGGTGCTGATCACCGGCTCCGGGGATGTCACCCTATGGGGAACCAGCAAGCTTGCTGAATACACCATCACCGGTTCCGGCACCATTTCAGCCCAGAACCTGGTTTCGGAAATATGCACATCGGAAATATCCGGAAGCGGCGAGATTTACTGCCTGGCCACGCAAAAGCTCAACGCGTTCATCTCGGGAAGCGGAACCATCTATTACAGGGGCGACCCATCGGTCACCACCTATATATCGGGCACAGGTTCTGTGATCAGCATAAACTGACCTGTCCCGGAAAACACACTGCTATGAAACACTTCTTCATAACCACTTTTCTATTCCTTGCCGTCCAGGTCAGCGGACAGGATTTCATGAGATCCGCAGGTTTCCGGGGTGGACTTACCTCGGGACTCAGTTTCCGCGGATACCTGAATCCCGAACTGGCTTACGAGGGACTGATGAGTTTCCGCGATAAGGGCCTCCAGTTCACGGTCCTGAGGCAGCATTTTGAACCTGCCCTCTGGAACATCAGCGACGGTTTTTTCGTGACATACGGATACGGCGGACATCTCGGTTTCACGAACAGCATCACCCATACGCACCTGTTCAGGAGGGTCCACTACCCTGAAAAGGAATTTTCACCCCTGGTCGGTCTGGACGGCTACCTGGGTATTGAATACCATTTCCCGGGAATTCCCATTCAGGTGGGACTGGACTACAAGCCTTTCATGGAAATGTCGCTCTTCCGGTATTTCCAGATGAGCGCCTGGGACCTGGCTTTTACACTGAAATATAAATTCTAAACGACCATACATCATGAAAAATCCATTCTTTCTTCTGATCTGTGCTTTCCTGGTGGTTCCTGCACTAAATGCCCAGGAAACGGATTACGCCAACGACGAATTTAAAACCCTGTTCGGCGACCGCCATATCTCACACGGGGGATACGGGGCCCTGACCATCGATTATTCGCGCATCGACTCCAAGGATGCCATTGCGATCGGGGCCAGGGGAGCCTGGATCATCGGGCACGGTTTCGCCCTCGGGTTTGCCGGCTCGGGCTTTATCAACGATTATTCCTGGAATCCCGGACTGGCAGGGGGAAGTAACGTGAACCTGACCGGGGGGTACGGGGGACTCCTGATGGAACCCATCATCTTTGGGAGATTCCCGGTCCATATATCCATCCCAATCCTGATCGGTGCGGGAGGTGTAGCCTATACCTCAACGTTTAATCCCTACCCTTACGATTACGAGGATTTCGAACTTTTTGTGGAGGATGCCACGGGTTACCTGGTCGTGGAACCCGGGATCGAGCTCGAATTCAATGTGGTCCGCTTTTTCAGGCTGGCGCTGGGTGGATATTACCGGTATACCTCAAAGATCCAGCTCTACGACACGCCGGAAAATGCCCTGAACGGTTGGTCTGCAGGGATTACCCTGAAG
>CAZNQG010000156.1:0-6243 GCA_964575235.1 uncultured Bacteroides sp. | reverse complement strand
ATGCAGGGATACCACCCCGGTAATCCGGTTCTACGTGGACACCGTGATCCAGAACAACCTGATTTCACCCGAAGATACCATATGTGCGGGTGAGGCATCGGGAACCATAAGTGGAACGGTAGCCAGCGGGGGGGACTGGACCGCATACACATATGTGTGGGACCGGACCACCGACGGACAAAGCTGGACGGTGGGATTTGCGATGGGACTCGAACTGCCGCCGCAGGTATTGTATGATACGACCTGGTTCCGCCGCAGGGTTTTGTCCGGCGTATGCGTGGACACCTCTGAACTGGTCGTGGTGAACGTTCACGACACCATCGACGGGAACGAAATATGGACGGACGCCGAAGCCTGCGTCAACCTGCCCCGGTTGATCAGGGGCAGGAACGAAGCGGACGGGCTCACAGGAGGTACCGGGAATCCGGCGGATTACCGGTATAAATGGGAGTTCTACGATCCGGTGTCGGGGCAGTGGGTGAATGCCAATCCGGACGCGCCCCTGTCCAACGACCGGTATAATTACATGACCGACACGCTTACGGATTCGCTTTACCATTACCGTCGCTACGTGGAATCGGGTAAATGCTCCCATACCTCGGACTCCCTGGCTGTGAACGTAAACCTCCGTCCGGTCGTGCTCATTCTGGATACTACGCTTACGCAGGAATGCTATTCGGCCACAGAAATACAGATCCTCGTTCCGGTAAGCATCACCGTGGGTCCGCCGATGTACACCCTTTACTTCAGTGACGGACAGGGGGGAGGAGGAGAGCAGGAATTTGCCGGAAGCACCGGTGATATCGAACTATACCGGACTTCAGCAGATTCCGTGATGTATACCATCCGGGTCGACAGCCTGATCGATGCGAACGGGTGCAGGGCCGTCATATCTTCCGGCGACCCGGAAAAACCGGTGGTGATCTACCGAAACCAATCCCCCTCCGTCCTGCAGGATACCTTCCGGGTATGCGGTGATGAAGCCTCCGTCGAGGTGGTTCCCGGACTGGGGAGCCTACGGTACTGGTGGGGACCCGACAGCCTTGAGTTTACGATTTCTCCCCGCGACAACCACCGGGCCGTCTTCAAGCTGAACGACTGGAAGAACGATACGGTTTTCTATCCCCTCTACTGGTCCCAGCGCAACGGATGGACCGTTGACACGGTTTGTCCCCTGAATACCGTCCCCATGGTAGTGGAACTCTACCAGGAACCCCTTCCTGCAAGGGTCAACCCGGAAGACACAACGGTTTATTTCAGGCAGTTCATGCCCATGTGGGCCGATTCGGTCGGTATTGGACTGGGAACCTGGATGGATTGGGACTGGCAGATTTCCGGTGCGACCCCTCTGGCCGATGTCCATAACCATGCCGTCCTGGTGAACCTCGGGGGAGATGATCTGGATTCCCGGGTTGAACGGCACCTTACCTGGGTGGTCGAAAACGGCGAATGCCCGAAAACAGAAGTGCAGGTCCGGATTGAACGCAGAGACCTGGTCCTGTATTCGGCATTCTCACCGAACGGGGATCATTTCAACGAATTCCTGATCATAGACGGACTTGAATACGCGGAAACATTCACGATGAGGATATTTTCACGCCATGGGATCCTGATCCGTACCGTTACGGAAACGGACCTTATGACGGATCCGCTGACCGGTGAGGCGAACGTGGTGTGGGACGGCCGCATGGAGGATGGCTCCGAAGCCGAGGATGGGACCTATTTTTATATGATCGAGGTGATTCACGCCGGACAGAAATACAATTATAAGAACTATCTTGAACTGATCAGGGCTGAACCGGGTCAATGAAAAAACGATCGGTCATAGGGATGCTTCTCCTGATGATCTGCGCAGGCGCTGCCGGCCAGAACACCAAGAATTACACACCCGTGAATATGTACATGCTGAACCCGCTCCTGATCAACCCTGCCTACTCGGGTGCCCGGGAATCCATGTCCATTACCGGGATGCTCGGGGCCAACTGGCTGGATATACCGGGTGCCCGGCTCGGGAAAGCCAATGCGGCGGGCTGGATGGAATCCGGCACCTTTGACCTTCCCCTCAGCGATAAAAATGCCGTGGGAGCCATGATCCTCAACAATTCTTTCGGGGTCAACAATAATTTTGCCGTCTACGCCCATTATTCCTTCCGGATCGCCACGGCCATCGGAAACCTCAGTTTCGGGCTTCGCGGGGGACTGAACGGTTACAACCGCAACCTTGGAAAAGCCGATTTCAGGGATCCGGGAGATCCGGTCAGGCAATATGATTACAGCCGGATCTTCCCTAATTTCGGGGCGGGCGTATACTGGTACAGCGATAACTATTACGTGGGACTCTCGGTGCCCAATTTCTTCTTTCCCCCGAAAGGTTCGGAGAGCTTTGACGGGGATCCGAAAAATTACAACTACACCTTCCTCGGGGGCTACCTATTCCGGATATCGGATGATTTCAAGATCAAGCCTTCCACCATGATCTCCTACAGCCTGAATAATCCCCTGGCCTACCATGCAAACCTGAGTTTCATCCTGTTTCAGGACATCCTCTGGCTGGGAGCGGGGTATAAATCGCAGGGTATTGTTGCCATAATGGAGGTCCAGGCAGCCCCCCCCATACGGATCGGGTATGCATTCGAGTTCCCGACCGGCGGGGTGAGGGAATATGCACCCTGGGGATCGCACGAGATCTTGATCCGTTACGATTTCAGTTATAAATTGCGTTCTGTTTCACCCGCCTATTTCTGGTAATGCTTAGACGAATCCCTGCATATTGCCTGATCCTGACGGCGATCCTTGCGACCGGCAATCCCCTTCATGCCCAGGAACAGCCTTTTAAGATGGAACGCGCATCCTTTTCAAACCGTTCCTACGATGAATATTCTCCGGTCCTGTACAACGGGAACATTGTATTCCGTTCGAACAAGCGCCTGAATGTAAGGACTAAAAACTCGGACGAAAACGGGAACACGGCCATGAACATTTTCATCGTACGGGACCTGGGGAACGGGGAATGGTCCGATCCACAGCTATTTTCCAACGAGCTCAGCGGCCTCAAGGAACATTTCGGTCCGGCTACCTTCAATTCAAGCGGGAACCGGATATGGTTCAACATGATCAATCCCGAATCCAGCGAAGACCGGGGAAAGATCGGGATCTTCTCCGGCGAATATGCCGACGGGGAATGGACCGGGATAGAGCCTTTCCAGTACAACGAAGCCCGGTACGATTTCATGCACCCCTTCCTCAGTGCGGACGGCAACATGCTGTTCTTTTCCTCCAACATGCCCGGGGGAGAAGGGGGCTTTGACCTGTATGTCTGTGATAAAAGGGGTTCCCAGTGGTCCGAACCGGTGAATCTGGGACCGGACATAAACTCGAACCGCAACGAGATTTATCCCGTCTACTACTCCGACGGAAGACTGTATTTTTCTTCGAACGGCCTGGACCCGAACCTGGGGGGCTTTGACCTGTACTATTCGGTCAGGGTAGCCGGCAGCTGGGGGCAGACCATCCACCTGGGACCGCCCTTCAACACAAGGAGGAACGAGGCCTGGTTCATGCTAAGCGACACTTCCTATACCCGGGGCTACCTTCATTCCAACCGGGAAGCCCGGATCTATAACATCTTTGAGTTTAACCTGGACATCCCAGAGGGTTTGTTCGAGAACTGCAAGGAACAGGAGCAAAACAGCTACTGTTATACTTTCTTCGAAGCCGGAACCATGGACATCGATACCACACAGTACCGGTACGAATGGGTCATCGAAAACCGAAGGTTCAGAGAGAAAGAAGTGGATTACTGCTTTGCAGGGGTGGGACAGTACCGCATCGCACTGAATGTAATCGACATGCTTTCGGGCGACATCCTTTTCAACGAAGCCACCTACGACCTGGACATCGAGGACATCGAGCAGGTATACATCACCTCTCCCGATACGATCTATGCCAACGAACCAATGCGGCTAAGCGGGACACGGACCTTTCTGAAGGACTTCACCATCGACCGGTACATATGGAACATGGGTGACCATAACTGGGCGGCCGATACAGCCGTGGAACACCGGTATTCACAACCCGGTACCTATACCATCAAGCTGGGCGTGGTGGAAGAAGCCGACCAGCCAGAAGAAGTCCGTACAAACTGCGGTTATAAGCGCATTGTGGTCCTTCCCGGACGCAACAGCAGCCTGGCCGGTGAATGATGCGTCCGGTCCAGCGGCATAACACCGTAAGTTTATGAATCTCAGGGCAATTCTGTATTTCCTGTCGGCGCGGGGGAATTATCAACAGGGCACCGTTTTCGTATTGTCTTGTTTATAAGTATATTAGCATGTATTTATATTTAGCATGGTATTTGCGATATTTACGACAACGGACTAGGATTATGGTACTTTGATGAATTTTAACTATTTTCAAATCGCAAATGGCTAGGACTCTCTGCATATTGATCTTTCTGATTTCCTGCATATTAAGCGGATATTCTCAACCCGTTCCGGCCTACGACGAAAACATACCCTACCTGATGACCTTTGGGCATAATGCCGAAAGATCCTGGGGCGACGACGATTTCAGCCAGACCTTTTTCTTCCGCCTTCCCAAAGAATACACGGATCCGTTCTACATACGGATCTGGGATCCGGACTGCGGGGGAGAATACGATGAAATAAACGGGGATTTTGATACCCGGACCAGTTTTGAGATTTTTGGTGGAGAAAATTGCCATGCTCCGGATGATGCCAAGGGTATTGATCCGGTGGGGGATTATAAAAGCGGAAACCTTCTGGCATTTAAGTCCTTCGGAAACGACCCCAGGTACGATAACAACTGGTATACCTTCGGACCATTCAATCCGACCGAAGGAGAGTGGCATGAATACTGGCAGGGCTATATCTTTAAAATTATCGTCGAGGGAATAGAGGGAGACGACGGGAACATGTACCGGTTCTACCTTTCCACCGATCCCGAGATCAACCGGGACGTGGAAGGAGGGAATGCCTTTGCATACGAGTATTCCTTCCGGATGCATAACAATCCTGAAGAAGTGTCGCACATCTATCCCTTTGTAGACGACCGTGCCATCTCGGTGAAGCAATGGAACTGGGACTGGGACAACGACGGGATCATCCGGATCGTGTCGGTGGCAAGGAAAGGTCAGCTGAGTAAGGTTTCCGGCGACGATGAAGGCATCGAAGATACCTTCCAGATCCTCGAGGGAGAAAAAAACACTTCCCTTGACCTTCAGCTTCACAAACGGAAAAGTCCCCCGCTGGTCAGGAACAACAACGTGGTGATCAACGTCAGGAACCAGTACAATGAGGTGATGCCTTTCTTTGTAATACCCATCGGCGGGGTTCCGAAGTATAAATATACCATTGGCGTGACTAAAAAATCTAACTAGAGGATCAAGCTCTGAACCCCATGAAGAACCTCAAGGCCTTTATTCTGAGTTTCAGCCTGATCATTCTTGTACCGGTATCATGCCTGTATTCCCAGACCTATAAATTCCATCAGTACGGGATCGAAGACGGGATCTGCCATCCCTTTGTATACACGATCAACCAGGATGCCAATGGCTATCTGTGGCTCGGCACGGGTGAGGGACTCTGCCGTTTCGATGGATTTGACTTCGAGGGTGATTTCAGTGCCGATTCCCTGCCGGCGGCATTTGTGAAGAAAAGCTACAGGGATTCGCAAGGCATCCTGTGGTTCGGGCATAACGACGGGAGCATTACACTGTACGACGGCAAAACATTCAGGGTTGTGGATCCCGGGAAGAAAATATCCAGCACCATCAACGGGATTGCCGAGGATCCCGAAGGGCGGATGGTCTTTGCCACGCAGAACCAGGGGATCATCATCATCAACCGGAATCTGGAAGCCCTTGTCATCCAGGAACCCTTCGAAAGAAAACTCATATCTTCCATTGCCTTTGCCGGTCCCGGACATTTACTCGTCGGAACCTACGACGGGATTCAAGCCTATTCCTATGACTTCTCATCGGAAGATACCATCTCCTTCCTTGAAAAGATACCGGCAGTCCCCAATGCCCAGATTACCGACATAGTCTGGGACGAGGCCGCGGGTCTGTTCTGGTTCGGGGCACAGGACGAGGGGCTTTATGCCCTGAAGCTGGATGCCGGTGAGCCCGGCAAATCCCTCGTGACCAAAATCGGTACGGGCGAAGTGCTGGCTTATACCAGTGTGCTTTCCATTATGGTGGATAACGAAGGGTACCTCTGGCTC
>CAZNQG010000155.1:0-6246 GCA_964575235.1 uncultured Bacteroides sp. | reverse complement strand
GCCCCTGAGTATTTTTGCAGTGCTTGCCGGGATCCTGTCATTTCTCGGGCTTTTCAGCGATTGGGCGGTACTCGGGGACATCGGCAAGGAATACAAGATGGGCTGGGATACGTCCGGTGAATGGACAATTCTTTACGTTCTGCTGGGAATCCATGCCATCTTCTACCTCCTGGTGACCGGCATCTCGGGAGGAGTGCTGCGTTACCTCAAAAAACAGGAGACGGAATCCGGTCCGCCTGCCAAAGACGAGATCGTATTCGTGGTTGCCCAGTACGTAGGCATTGTTTGCGGGGCGATCGGGATTGGATGGATCGGTGTGGGACTGGCCCTGAGCGGTAAGGTTAGCGTTTCCGTGTATCATTCCATTGCTACATGCATCCTCACATTGATCCCCTATGCTCTGATCGTAAGCTACTGGCTGATCCTGAAGATCAGGGAGAGGATCGGGGACTGGTACGACGAAAAACAATGGCGTGATGTAACCCGGGCCGGGTTCAGCACCCTGTTGCTGCTGATCCCTTTCCTGTTGTTCTTTTACCTCGCGTTCAGCCTGAGCGGGAAGCATTACCCATCGGATTACCTGTGGTTCCCGTTTGCACTGTTCGTGATCCTGTTTCTTTTCTCCCTGATTACCCTGCTGAATTACCGCCGGAACTGATGAAGAAACGATGGGGTTTCTATAGGCGGCTTCTTAATTCCGAAATTTTCATCATCCGCTCGACGGAATACACACCGCTGCTTTCCTGGAGATATTCGTAGATGGCAATGCATTTTTCGAACAGGTTCCTCGCACCCTCTTCATCTCCCGCTTCCCGCAGCATGTCTGCAGTCTCTACCATGATCCCGGCCATTTTCTCCAGGTGCCGGTCCATGAACGGCACCTTTTCGGTGAGCAATCCGGCGATATCTTCCCCGGGAGCTTCAAGGATCAGGTCCAGCTCCAGGTCCAGTTCATCGCGGTAAACACTTTGAATTTCTTCAATGCTCAGGCTGGCTGCACCGGATTGCCTGATCCGTAAAAGGCGGCCGAGCATCTGGGCCAGTACCTGGCCGAGCTGCTCGATCTGTATCATCAGGTAATCTCTTTTTTCCATGTAATATGCAATCAGGCGGTTTTAGGATGCTGATTTTAAATATAAGGAAAAAATGTTTCAACGATCCCTGTATATTCGGGACAGCCTGCGAAACATCCGTTTTCCTGACGGTGGAATGTGAACTGCCTGCCTGTCCCGGAGCCCGGATCGGATCTGCAACTTCAGTTTCTCGCTGATCCCAAACATAAAGCCTGAATTGCCAATATGTTACAGTTATTCGCATATTACAGTATATTTGTGATGATTTGCTAAATTTTTAATGTGTTTATTTTAAAACTGTTAAAAAAGACTCATTTTAGCTTTTGATTTATAAGATAATAATAAATATATTTGCGCCGTTGAGAAGTGCAAATTACATCGCTAAAGGGTTTACCGGGCTTGTGAAATACCTGCATGGAAGGAAGGAGGTAGACTGAGGATGGTATACCTGTGATCATATGAAAAAACTAGGGAGGCCGTTCTCAGGAAGAACTGAGAGCGGCTTCTTTTTATTGCACTTCAGGCAAAAGGAAATCGTAAAATGAGATTCAGGCCGATAGAGGAGGGTTTGTACCGGGCCGGCTTCGAGCACGATGGCTGCGGCATCGGGTTCGTTACCCATATCCGTGGCCGGAAGTCTCATGAGATCATTGAAATGGGACTGGAGGTTCTGGAGAATATGACACACCGTGGTGCGGAAGGGGCCGACAGCAAGACGGGTGATGGCGCAGGTATTATGATCCAGGTTCCGAGGGACTTTTACCTGATCCAGGGATTCAATGTGCCTCCGGAGGGGCAGTTCGGCACCGGAATCCTGTTTCTTCCGAAGGAAAGAAAACAGGAGGAAGAATGTCTCAGGATCTTCGAAAGGGTCGTACAGGAGGAAGGGATCTCGATCATCGGATACCGGGAAGTCCCCCGCGACAACACCACCATCGGTGACCTGGCAAAGGCTGCCGAGCCCGCAATGAAGCAGGTCCTGCTCGAGACGGATATGGAACAGCTCGATTTTGAACGCAGGTTGTACGTTGTGCGGAAACGTGTTGAAAACGAAATCCTCTGTTCCGGCATGTCCCTGGCAAAACAGTTTTACATTCCAAGCCTCTCGACACGGGTGCTTATATACAAGGGGATGCTTACTTCCGAGCAGCTTCGCGAA
The DNA here is from genome assembly GCA_964575235.1 of uncultured Bacteroides sp. Classification (GTDB taxonomy): domain Bacteria; phylum Bacteroidota; class Bacteroidia; order Bacteroidales; family SM23-62; genus SM23-62. The sequence goes on along the minus strand of CAZNQG010000155.1, from coordinate 4,014 downwards.
TATTACCTGGATCTTCAGGATAAACGTCTATCCTCAGCCATCGCGCTGGTGCATTCGCGTTTTTCGACGAATACCTTTCCGTCATGGGACCTGGCACAGCCCTTCCGGTTACTGGCTCACAACGGCGAGATCAACACCATAAGAGGCAACCGGTACTGGATGAAAGCCCGGGAGTCCGTTCTGCAATCGCATTACCTGGACGATGACCTGAGCAAGATATACCCGATCGTTGAGCCCGATAAATCAGACTCCGCCAGCCTGGACAACGTCCTGGAATTCATGTATCTCACGGGAAAATCCTTACCGCATGCGGTCTCCATTTTGGTCCCCGAATCCTGGAACACAAAGAACCCGATTTCGGAAGATCTGCGGTCTTTCTACGAATACCATTCCACCTTCCTGGAGCCCTGGGACGGACCGGCCTCCCTTATTTTCTCGGACGGGCGTTACATCGGGGGCACACTCGACCGGAACGGCCTTCGCCCCTCCCGCTACGTGATCACAGACAAAGACATCGTGGTCATGGGCTCGGAGGTGGGGGTGAAGTATTTTCCCGCCCAGGAAATCGTAGAAAAAGGCAGGCTGAAGCCGGGGAAAATGCTCCTGATCGACACGAAGGAAGGGAAGATCCATTACGATCCCGAACTGAAAGAATCCCTGGCGACCCACAATCCTTACCGTGAATGGCTTTCGCAGAACCGGGTGAACCTTACCGACATCGAAGTGGGCAGGAGGGTCTCCCCGGATATGGGCGATGATTACAACTGCTACCTGAAGGCCTTCGGTTACTCCAAGGAAGACGTGGAATTCATCATATCCGGAATGGTCGAGAAAGGGCAGGAGCCGGTCGGGAGTATGGGAAACGATACACCGATGGCCGTGCTGTCCGACAAGCCCCAGCGTTTGTTCAATTATTTCCGGCAGCTCTTTGCCCAGGTCACCAATCCGGCCATTGACCCGATCCGGGAAGAACTGGTCATGAGCCTCACGGGCTATGTGGGATCCCTGCAGGACAACCTGCTGCACGAAGGCCCCCAGCACAGCAAAATGATCAAGCTGAACAGTCCCGTGGTAAGCAATACCTATTTCCAGGTCATCGCCAACCTGCGCTACAAGGGTTTTTCGTCGGAGACCATCCCGCTTCATTTTCCGGCCGGCAAGGGACCCAAAGCCCTTGAGAAGGCCTTGGAGAAGATCCTGAGCCGGGCAGAGCAGGCCGTTGACGAGGGCAAGAACTACATCATCCTTACGGACCGGGGAATAAGCAAGGACCTGGTACCCATCCCATCCCTGCTTGCCGTGTCAGCCCTGCATCACCGCCTGATCGAGCGGCGCAAGAGAATGCAAATCGACATCGTTCTGGAAACGGCAGAAGCAAGGGAAGTCCACCATTTCGCCCTCCTTTTCGGTTACGGGGCCAGCGTAATCAATCCCTACCTGGCATTTGCGGTCATAGAAAAACTGGTGGAGGAAAAGGTCATACAGCTGGATTACCAGAAGGCCGAAGAGAATTACATGAAGGCCATCAACAAGGGTTTGCTCAAGATCCTTTCCAAAATGGGCATTTCAACCCTGAGGTCCTATCGTTCATCGCAGATCTTTGAGGCTGTGGGACTGAACCGGGAATGCATCGACCGTTATTTCGAGGGTACCGTCAGTCGCATCGGGGGGATCGGGATTAAAGAGATCGCCCGCGAAGCGATCATTCCCCACAGGGAAGCATTCAGCCAGTCCTGTGAGGGCGGCATGGTACAGAGCGCAGGCACCTATCACTACCGGGTAAAGGGGGAGCATCATGCATGGAACCCGGAAACCATAGCGCATTTGCAATGGGCTGTCCGGACGAACGATTACCAACGGTTCAAGCTCTTTTCCTCCCTGGTGAACGAGCAAAACCAGAAGCCCACCTTCCTGCGGGGATTTTTCCGCCTGAAAAAGAACCCGATCGACACCAAAAAGGTCGAGCCCATAGAAGCCATCTTCAAGCGTTTTGTGACCGGGGCCATGTCTTACGGATCGATCTCGAGGGAGGCACATGAGGCCCTGGCCACGGCCATGAACAGGATCGGAGGCCGCAGCAATACCGGCGAGGGAGGAGAGGATCCCGAACGCTTCCTGCCCAGGCCGGACGGCAGCAGTGCACGGAGCGCCATCAAGCAGATCGCGTCGGGGAGGTTCGGTGTGACCAATTATTATCTGGTCAATGCGGATGAGATACAAATCAAGATCGCACAGGGGGCAAAACCCGGTGAGGGGGGACAGCTGCCCGGTCACAAGGTGGACAAGATCATAGCGAAAACCAGGTATTCCATACCGGGTATCACCCTCATTTCTCCTCCACCCCACCACGACATCTATTCCATCGAAGACCTGGCCCAGCTTATCTTCGACCTTAAGAACGTAAATCCGAAGGCGAAAGTCAGCGTGAAGCTGGTCTCAGCTTCGGGTGTAGGCACCATCGCCGCGGGTGTGGCTAAAGCCGGGGCCGACATCATCACCATCAGCGGTTCGGAAGGAGGAACCGGGGCCAGTCCCTCAAGTTCCATCAAGCACGCGGGACTCCCGCTCGAGATCGGGCTTTCCGAGACCCAGCAGACACTGGTGATGAACAACCTGAGGAGAAACGTTATCCTGCAGACGGACGGGCAGATGAAAACGGGACTGGATATTGTTCTGGCCGCCCTGATGGGGGCGGAAGAATTCGGAATTTCAACCGGGGCCCTGATCAGCCTGGGATGTGTCATGATGCGCAAATGCCACCTCAATACCTGCCCCGTCGGGATCGCCACCCAGGATGAAAAGCTCCGCCAGCGCTATAACGGCAAGGCAGACTACCTGGTAAATTATTTTACCTTTCTAGCCATGGAGGTACGCGAGATTCTTGCCGAACTTGGATATTCGAAATTCGACGACATCGTGGGCCGGGTGGACCTTCTTGAGATCCGGAAGCCCAAAGATCACAGGAAGGCATCCATGGTCGATGTTTCGGCCATTAACAGGGTCCCCGAAGGGACGGGGAAACACGAAAGACGCTTTACTACCACCAAGCGCGACCTCCCCGGTAAGGTGCTTGACCTGGAACTGATTGAAAAGTGTGCCCCGGCCTTTGAGAACCGGGAAAAGGTTGTCCTGGAGTACGACATCAAAAATACGGACCGGGCTACCGGCACCATGCTGTCCGGCAGGATCTCAACCCTGTACGGGCTGGAAGGGCTTCCGGACGATACCATACACATCGGCTTTAAGGGGTCGGCGGGACAAAGCTTCGGGGCTTTCCTCACCCGGGGTGTTACCCTGAGACTGGAAGGGGATGCCAACGATTACCTGGGCAAGGGACTTTCCGGGGGTAAAATTTTCGTGGTCACCCCGAAGGACAGCCGTTTCAGTCCGGAAGAAAACGTCATCATAGGGAATACGGTTCTCTACGGGGCCACCAGCGGCGAGGTTTATGTCAACGGCATTGCCGGGGAAAGGTTCTGCGTCAGGAATTCAGGGGCCACTGCGGTTGTCGAGGGTTCCGGGGACCACTGCTGTGAATACATGACCGGTGGCAGGACCGTGGTCCTGGGAAAAACGGGAAGGAATTTTGCCGCCGGAATGAGCGGAGGGATTGCCTATGTCTTGGATATGGACGGGAATTTCGATTATTACTGCAACATGGGGATGGTCGAGATCTCCCTGGTGGAAGACCTGCTGGACATACGTGAACTGAAGGAACTGATCCGGAAACACCATCGGTACACCGGGAGCAAGCGGGCGAAGGATATCCTGGATGCATGGGATGTCCACCTTCCCAAATTCATGAAGGTGATACCCTATGAGTACAAACGTGTATTGGAAGAGGAAAAACTGGAAGACCTTAAAAGGAAAATCAAGGAGGTGGAAACGGATGTGGAGAACCAGGAAAGCGGGAGCATGGGGGTATTATAAAATCAAAGCGTAAGAAACATGGCAGATCCGAGGGGATTTTTAAAAATAGAACGGAAGGAGGCCGGTAACCGGCCGGTACAGGAC
>CAZNQG010000154.1:0-6248 GCA_964575235.1 uncultured Bacteroides sp. | reverse complement strand
CGCCCAGGTTGGCCAGAGCATTCGCCTTGTTGAAAACGGCCGTGGAATACTGCTCGTTGATTGCGACGGCAAAATCATAACACTCCACGGCCTTCCTGAAATTCTCCTTCTTGAAATACAGGAGCCCGAGGTTATACCATACGTTTTCAGAATAGGGTTCAATATCCAGATAGGCTTCGTAATAACCTATGCTCCGGTTAAAATCATGCATTCGGTCGTAGCAGTATGCAAGATCGTAAAGGATGTTGAGTTTCCGGGGATTCCTGCGGTGTGCTTTTTCAAGATAAGCAACGGCTGTTTTATACCGGTTGACGTATTGAAAGGAGAGTGAGATATCATACAGGATCTCGTCCAGGTTTTCATAGCTCAGCTCGATGGCTTTCTCAAATGCTTTTTCTGCCTCGGTTACCTTTCCGAGCTGGTTCAGTATCATACCTTTCAGCATGTAAACCTCGTTGTTTGCACCGGCGGTCTTTTCCAGAATCTCGACCATGCCCAGGGCCCGGTCGGATTCTCCTTTCTCGGCATAGACCTGGGCTTCCTTGATCAGCAACGAAATGGATCCGGGATGCTGTTTTTTCCCGAACCGGACCGCGTCAATGGCTTTGCTGAAGTGATTTGAATCCAGGTAGTGGTCAATGATCCGCTCGAACTCGTATACATCGAAGAAACAGGATTCCGACTCCTTGAGCATATTCTCAAATCGCCCGAGAATTTCCTCTAATTCCCTGTCATCCTGAAAGTAATCCTTTTCCTTATCCATCCAACACCTTCTTTTCTGGGCAGCAAAAGTACGAATAATCCTACATACTTTCCACAGCCGCTATGATTTGGCTCGCCACATGCCTCATCTCCCGGTCGTACAAACGCTCCAGGTCCCGCTTGAGTCTTTTGAGTTCTTCGAGCAACTCCGGATTGGATTGGAGCATTTGGTCCAGTCTGCCCAGGGAATCTTCCATGAGGCCCATGTGATCCGTGACCTGCCTCAGAAGCCTTTGCTGGTCCTTACCGAGTTTCAGGGCGGATATCGATGCCAGGGTTATGAAATAGGCATCGTTGAACCGGTACAGTTCCCGGGCCGTCTGGTGACCATACCTTGAAACCAGGATCTTCCAGACCGACAGGTCCGGATCGTAGGAAGCTGTATTCCACATAAAATCAGCCGCAGTGGCTATCCTTATCTTCATGATTTCCGAAGAAATCGGAGCGTTAATCAGAATCCTGCGATGTTCGTTTCCTTGGAAATAGGGGACCGAAAGATGGACATCGTAAGGATCGAACAGGCTCAGGGTCGGCAGTTTCAGCGGATACTGGAACAGAAGAACCGTATCGTTCAGGATCTCCGTCAGCCTGTTCATGCTGTTGTCCATCAGAACCAGTTCCCTGCCTGCAAGTTCATGAAACCGCTTGAAGTCCACAGCGCTGATTTCCGGGCTCTTCCTTGCGGGACCCGACCACAGGATCTTCAGGTCGTCCGGCAACCTGGAATGAAGGTCATGAAAATATTGTTCCGCCTGTCCCCTGCTCACATCCATCTGTTCGTTCGAATACCAGGGTGGAACAAATTCAAGCTCCGTTCCCGGATAGGTTTTAGCGATCCAGGAATGGATTGAATTGATCAGGTCCAGGTGTGCGGCCTGAAGGCTGACATACTCATCTTCATCCCGCAGGGCGAATAATATGTAATTGCCCCAAGGGGATCTCGGCAGATAATCATGGCTGCAGAATACAATGGCCCCAACACCCGCTTTTATGCCTTCCGCATAGGATTCCAGCAACTGGAGGCGGCTGCTGTACCCGGCATGAGACCATCTTTCCCTGGATTCCCGGTCCAGGGAATCGATCAGGGAATGAGCCGGCAGGAATGCATAGGGATTTACCATCTGTGCAAGTTCGATCATCCCGGATTCCCTGCTTTCTCTGCAGATGACCTTCAGTCCCCTGCCGTAGGCCTGGCTCTTATGCTGCCAGAGCGTCCGGGAACGGTAAAAGTCCAGATAGGCATGATTCAGTTTCAGTCCGGCCATCTCTTCAAGGTACGGGGTATAATCGATGTCGTTGGAGGCTGCCGTTACCGGAGAGATCAGAAAGGCACGTTCCGGGATATCCGGATAATCCTCAATCTCGGCCTGATGATATACAAAAAGGCTGTCGTCAAGCAGCTGTCCCACCGTGGCCGCAGCGTAATAATCGCCCGCAGGGGATCCGCCCGTAAGGTAAACCAGGTTCGGGTGCAGGGAATCGGGGCGGATGGTATATCCCTGGGGACCAAGCCGCCTTAATACATCCGGCCTTGATTCCGGATCAAACCGGAATACCAGTGCACCGTCCTCGATCAGCTTCCGGCCGGCCTGTGTGCTGATCCGGATCCTGGGCTTGTCCTCCGGTCCGTAAAATTGCTCAAACACCTCATCCAGCCGGTCCCGTATCAATTCTGCCGCCGCGGTGGTCTGCCTGTTAGACCCGGCAGGCAGGATGATCATCGGGCGTGGAATGGTATCCGCAAGGGGAATATGGTATGCCAGTTGCCCCAGGAGCCTGGATTTCTTGGGTTGCGGTATGACCAGATCCGGTTTCGAGCAGGTCGTGTCAAAAAAATGCGCGGATCGCTCAAGGGCGGTAAAATTCCGGCGGGTATAGCGAAAACTGACATCGTCGATCCATATCGTGCCTGTGCCCTTGAGACCGAAGTAAAGCTTAACGTACTTCGCTTCGTCCGGGATGTCTCCTTCCGTAAGGGGATCGTTGGTGGTCCGGCCTGTCACCCTGCACCAGCCAAGGCTGTCAAGGGTCCAGAAATTGGAAAACGGCAGAGCTTTGAAAGAGCGGTCGATCAGGGCATGTGCATTGCGATCATAGGCAGTACCGCTGATCAGCAAGCGGTTCTTATCGTAGAAAAGCATCCGGATATCCACTGCGTCCTCAAGCCTGCCGCCTTTTTTCGCCGGATTCGGCCGAACATTCTCCAGCCTGATCCAGAACGAAAACTCGTAGTTGCCCGGAATGACCCGGATGAAATCCGATACAATCCCGTCCCCCTGGTAGATGGATTCATCGATCCGTTCGCGGCGGACCCGGATGGCGTATGAACCGGACAATATCTCCTTTTCTTTTACGCCGGAATCCGCCGGATGCATGATCCAGGCCAGGTTTTCCCCGAACGGCTTCCAGCCGGTGATGTTATAGGAGACCGTATTGCTGTCGACGTTGATCACCCGTCCCTGCTCGAAGGACGGGTTCTTCACGAGATTTCCCCTCTCGGCCTGGACGAGGCGCTGGCGAAACGGTATGGACAGGGGATCCGAACTGGTCCATCCCTGTCCCGCAGGCACCGTGGTTTCTTCTTCCGCACAACGATGGAAGCACAGGGTCAGAAGAATAAGTACAACGACCAGAATGGACTTTCTGTGGACTGAACCGTTTACCATAATCCGAAAACTGCTCTTGTAAAAATAGAGGATTTCCGGATTTAATCAAATATAAAACCGATGCGAAGGGCGATGCGATAGTAGTGCTGCTCCAGCTCCAGCTCGGTGTCGTTCCAGTCCTCCGTATACACCGACTTAATGCTCTGGTAACGGTAGACAAGGGATATGGCCAGGGCGCTTGAAATACCGGTCCGGATGGTGGTCCCTATGCCGGCTGCTCCCATGCAGCCTCCCCTGTAATCGGTCCTCGCACCCCATTGATCCGGGGGATCCTCAACGGATATGGAATAGCCGAAACCGGCCCTGAACATGGGACTGACCCGGTCCCTGTCCAACCGGTAGGTAAAATCCGCGAAAACTGGCACCACGGTATGGTTAAAAAATTCAATACCGGTCCCGATTCCAGGAAAATACCGGCTGCCGAAACGGTATCCGTTCACCATCTGAATGCTTAAAATGGCATTGTTCTCATTGCTTCCCGAGCCGATCAGTACGCCCAGGTCTGTACGGTTGAAATATCCCTTGGAGGGTTTATGAAATCCCGGAAGCCACCCCGGCAGGTTCATTCTTTCCATCTCGATCCGGCTTACCTCATCCAGCCTGAACAGCCTCGTATCCAGACAAAGGGTTTGCAAACGTATTTCTTCCGCATCCAGATGGTCCTGTATCTTTCCCCGGTAAACCTCCCCGCTTTTAAGGTATACGACATCCACCTCCTGCCTTTGTCCCTCAGACGCGGTTGATACCAGAAGCGATAACACAAGGAAAACGATCCGGCTGCAATTGCATCCGGGCCGGGATGGGCAGATTGTGTGCTTGGCGGACGGGAAGTCCGGGCTGGGCCTGGCAATTTTCACGGAACCGGCAGTTAAGGTTTGACCTACAGGAAAGAGATGAAGGCATTATGCGATTGGTTGCGTCTCTGCCCAACGCAAGGACGCAACCCCTGGCGGGGAACATGCATCTATCGGGTAAATCAAAGAAAAAAACATGAAAAACTGCAGAAACCCCTTCTTCCCGGTCCTGACCATCCTTCCGGTACTCATGCTTCTGGGAAGCTGCCGGGACAGGATCTACCAGACCTACGACCTGAACCATCCGGTTTACATGTCCTACGAGGAACTGAGGGCGGCGGTCGAAGAAACCCAGCCCGGCGAAATCCATAACCCGGGCAAGATCTACCTATACGAAGATTACATATTAGTAAACGAGGTCCGTGAAGGCATTCACGTGATTGATAATTCCGACCCTTCCAGCCCGGTTGTGAAAAGCTTCATACGTATCCCCGGGAACATCGATATGGCCATCCGGAACAACATCCTGTTTGCAGATTCCTATGTGGACCTGGTGGCCATCGATATTTCGGACCTGGACAACATCAGCGAACTGGCGCGATTCGAGGATATCTTTACCTGGGACCTTCCCCCCTATGGTTCGGGATCCCGTGTGGGGACCGTCGATCCTTCGCTGGGTGTGGTGGTGGACTGGATGACCGAAGAGGTGACCGAGGAGATCGAAGAAAACCCGCAGATATGGCCAACCCGCATGTGGGGAGCCTATGCGGAATTTGACGCCGTATCCTTCCAGTCATCGGCTGCGGCAAACGGGGGCAAACAAACTACCGGTACGGGAGGGTCCATGGCAAGGTTCATCATCTACAGGGATATCCTGTATACCATCGACCAGACGGACCTTCATACATTCGATATCAGCGACGAACTGGATCCCCGTTTCGAAGGGGACCAGGGCATCGGGTGGAACATCGAAACGGTTTTCATCGCCCGGGACCACCTGTTCATCGGTTCCACAACCGGAATGTATATCTACGACCTGGCAGATCCTCTCAAGCCGGAATATGTTTCCACCTACTGGCATGTAACCAGCTGCGACCCGGTCGTGGTGGAGGGGAACTATGCATACGTAACCCTTCGCACCGGGAATACCTGTGAGACCGATGTGAACCAGCTCGACATCGTGGATGTGCATCAGCTCAGCAGTCCCACATTGCTCAAATCATACCCCATGTACAATCCGCATGGACTGGGGATCGATCAGGGCACCCTGTTCATATGCGACGGGGATGCGGGACTGAAGGTATACGATGCCAGGGATCCCTACATGTTGAAGAATAACCGGATCGCACATTTTGAAGACATACATGCCTTTGACGTCATCCCGGTCAACGAGGTCCTTCTTATGATCGGCAACGACGGACTGTACCAGTATGATTATACGGATCTTTCGGACATCAGCCTGCTGAGCATGATCCCCATCCACGCGGACTAAGATCTTCCGGAACCAGGCAGGCGCGTGGTATTCCCGGAGCCGGACAGGTACGTGGGCCTGCCGGAAGCCTGCCGGATATGCCGGTACCGCCGGATCACCCCAGGCAGTTGAATGACTCCGGCGCTGCCGGAACTCCGGGAACCGGGAAGGCCGCCAAAAGCAATTTACGGCGGCCTTTTTTTACGTGTGAAGCAACCTTTTCGGCAGGAAAGGCATCTGCCCGTTAAAGTCCCCTGCCTGTGAACATTCCCCTTTCCCGCTTTAGGATTATATTTTACCTGGCCACCCTCCTGGCAACGCTGGGCCTGCCCGGGTGCGAACGTACTCCGGGCAACGGGTCCGGGGAGATCAGCCTGGACCACTTTACGATCGAAAATTACCCGCGCGTCGACGGCTCGACATCGGCCCATCCACTTCAGGTGCTGATCGCATGCAAGGTCCTGGGGGTGGATTACGAATGGGTGCCGAGCTGGTTCGGTGATGAAACCTACCGGATCTGGCCCTCTCCGGAAACATAACCCGAAACCGCCCGGT
>CAZNQG010000153.1:0-6320 GCA_964575235.1 uncultured Bacteroides sp. | reverse complement strand
GCCTCCAGGTCAAAGAATTTCCCCTTGTAAAATACCATGAATGCATTGGTTGCCAGGTTCATGAAACCAACGATGTCCCGGCCGGCCTTGTAAACGGTCTCCCTTACATTCTCGTCCACAACCCTCAATTCCCCCCGGTAGTATATCTTGAATTTATTGTCAAACTCGGTGATATAGGCGAGTATGTTGTCCCCCGAGGCATAGGACCGGATGGGCCACTGCAGCAGCCCGTCCTCCAGAGTTGTTGTCTCCCCGTCGTGATATACATTAAGGATCTGCTGAACATCGTCATAATAGGTTATCAGGCTGTCCTCCACGATGTACCCGCCGGTATTGTTGCAAAGGCTTTTCACTTCACCGTCCTCGAATACCTTCAGCACGCTGTACATCGAATACCCCATCAGGTGATCGGTAACGGTATATTCGGTCGGGGAAACGTGTTCCAGTGTACGAACCGAACCGTTGTAATATACTTTAAGGTCGTTCCCGTAGCTTTGATACCCGATACATTCACCCCCGACCTGGAATGAGACGACCTTGTAGTTTTCCAGTTCTTTGGTCTCGCCGTGGTCGAAAACGAAGAACCGGTCACGGTAATCCAAATAGGCAGCCAAATGCTGTGAAAAGGTAATATCTGTGAAAAGGATAACGAACGACAGGGATAGAATAAGCCTTAGCATGTCAAGGGTTTTAATTCATAAAGATATCCATATTATCCAATTTTTATAACCCTGTCCCAACCGGTATGGAAAAATCGCATCTGCATTTTTTTCACGAAATTAGCTGGTGCAGGATAGGTTGTTTTTTATATATTTATAACCAAGCAGGCGCAGCTGCATGGCTACTGTCAAAAAGAAAAACAGGCCTGAGATACCACCGGAGGTGGTTTCATCCTGCCTGGAAAACTCCATGGACGGCATCTGTATATTCAGTACGGAGGGCGTGATGGAATATTGCAACCAGGCCCAGGCCGGAATGCTGGGGTACGGCCCCGGTGAACTGGATGGATTGTCCATCGGCAAGCTGCCCTACCTTTCACGGGAACAACAGAACAGGCTGAAAGGCGTGATCAGGAAAACCGTCTCAGGGGAATCCACCGAACTCATACAAATGCCTGCCCGGACAAAAGACGGCAGGCAATTACAGCTCGAAGTCCGCGCAACGACTTTGTATGATGGTAAGAAAACATACGGTGTCCAGTTGTTGAGCAGGGACGTCGGTGCCCGGTCCGGGACAGGTAAGCAAGCGGAAATGAACGGCAGTTTCATTGAGGATTTCCTGGACGGCATAACCGACCCGCTTTTTATCCACCATTTCGATTCCGGCGGCCAGCCGGGCAGGATCGTTCTTTGTAACAGGATGGCATCGGAAGTAACCGGATACACCAGGGCGGAACTGCTCCGAATGGACGTAACGGACCTGGGGCACCCTCAGAGCGGGCTCCGGGATACCTCGCTTAATAAGGAACTCAGCAAAGGCAAACCCGTTCTTTTTGAGCGGATCATTACCCGGAAAGACAAATCGGTCCTCCACGTCGAGGTGCATGCACAGATGATCCGTTTCCGGGGCGAAAACCTGATTCTATCCCTGCTCAGGGATATCACCCAGCGAAAAAAAGCGGAGGAGGAAACCCAGCTCCACCTCATGTTCGAAAAAATCGTATCCAACATATCAAGCCGGTTTGTGAACATGCCGGATGCTGAGATAGGCAAGGGCATTGAACGGACCCTGAAGGAGGTATGTGATTTTATCGGTGCCACTTGGGGGGGACTGTGCCTATTCAGCCCGGACATGAAAAGCATCTCCATCCTCCACGAATGGTATACGGATGCCGAACTTAGCCAGATAGCGATGCTGCAGGATTTCCCGGTTACCAACTTTGAGTACTATTACTCGAAGCTGTTCAAGCTGGAAGACATCGTGCTGGACAGCCTGGAGCAACTCCCGGAAAATGCCGATGGAGAAAGGCAATGGTTTAAGAAAAACGGATTCAGGCCCATCTTTTTCGTTCCCATCGTTTCGGAGGACCAGCTCACAGGCGTGCTGGGATTTGCCGTGGAAGACAATCTCAACTATCGCTGGCCGAGACAGTACGGATATCTTCTGCGGTACATCGCAAACGTATTTTACAACGCCCTGAACCGTAAGGACATCAACAGCAAACTGCGCCTGACCGAATTCACCCTGAACCGTTTTTCCGAATCGGTTTTCTGGCTGTCGGCTCCGGATTACCGGGTGATCGATGTAAACCCGGCCGCATGCAAATCCCTCGGGTACAGCAGGGAAGAACTCCTTGAAATGAACATTCTGGACTTCGACCTGAAATTCACGGATGCAATGGGCCGGAAACTCCGGAAGGTTCTAAAAAGTGAGAAAAACCTCACCATGGAGACGATCCACCGTAAGAAATCCGGAGAAGAGTTCCCGGTAGAGATCATCGCAAACCTCATTGAATTCGAGGGCATGGAATACGTGGTATCCTTTTCCCGGGACATCACGGCACGAAAAGAGGCAGAAGACCAGTTGCGTAAAAGCGAACAGGAGTACCGCAGAATATTTGAAAATGTAGCCAACATATTCTTCGAGGCAAGCCTGGACGGGAAATTGATCAACATCACTCCTTCGGTCGAACAGATCACGAAGTACAAACGTGAGAAAATGATCGGGCAGCCCATGGAAGCATTCTATTTCAACCCTTCTGTCCGTGATTCGCTTTTAAAGGAACTGTATACCAAAGGGGAGATCCTGGAGCATGAACTGGATGTCAAGGATATGGACGGCAGTGCGATCCCCTGTTCACTGAACACTAAAATCATTTACGACGAGGAGGGTAAGCCGGAGCGCATCGTCGGATCCATTACCGACCTTCGCAGGCGCAAACTGGCTGAAAAACAGATCCGGCAGCTTTCGACCGCCTTGCAGCAAAGTCCCGTATCGGTCATCATCACCGATACCGACACCCGGATCCTTTACGTGAACGACAGTTTCAGCCGCTTTTCGGGATTGAAACCCCAAGAACTGATCGGTAAGAATCCGTTTGAGATTACACGGGGACAGGTACCCCTGAAGCGTTACACCGATCTCTGGGAAACCGTAAGGGACGGCAATGTATGGAAAGGAGAACTGGAATACATAAAACGCGACGCGGAAAAAGTCTGGCTGTCCATTACGGTCTCACCGGTATTTGACGAGAACGACAGGCCCATAAATTTCATTGCCATCCTCGAGGAGATCACCGAACGTAAGCTTGCTGAACAGCATTTGCGCAAGGCCAAGGAGGAAGCTGAAAAATCCGACCACCTGAAGTCCTCCTTCCTGGCAAACATGTCGCATGAAATACGTACCCCGATGAACGCCATCCTCGGTTTCTCATCCCTGCTGAAGGAAGGCACCCTCGAAAAGGAACAGAGCGATTACTACATCGACATCATAAACAGCAAGGGACGGGACCTTCTGCGTATCATCTCGGACATTATCGACATCTCCAGGATCGAAGCAGGAGACCTCTACATCAAGATGGAACCGGTCGAGGTCTTCCCCTTTATCCGGGAAATCTACAGGGAATTCAAGGAAGACACACAGGTTAAAAGCCGGAGCAACCTGCAGTTCCGACTGAATGTGCCCGAGCCGGAGAAGAAAATGATCGTGAACACCGATCCTTCCAGGATGAAGCAGGTATTCGTAAACCTGATACAGAACGCCCTGAAATTCACCTCCGACGGATTCGTGGAGCTTGGGTTCGAAACCAGCGATAAAAACGAAATCCGGTTCTATGTCAGGGATTCGGGTATCGGAATACCGGAAGACAAGCAAAAGATCATATTCGACCGCTTTCGCCAGATCGATGATTCCAATACCAGGGAATACGGGGGAACGGGACTGGGACTGGCCATCTGCAAAAACCTGCTCGAACTGATGGGCACCCGGTTGTCGCTGGAGTCGGTTGAGGGTCAGGGTTCGGAGTTCTGTTTCCGCATGAAGTACATCCTCACTGAAAAACCGGAGACCCGGGAAAAAACGGAAGAATTTACCGGTATTAAAACGGATTTCGACCTGAGAGGAAAGAAGATCATGATCGTGGAAGACGACGGCTCCTCCTACCTTTTCCTGGAAACCTTCCTGAACCGTTTTTCACCGGACATCGTCTGGGCAAGGACCGGCAAACAGGCCGTGGAGCTGGTCCGCAAGAACAAGGATCTGGACCTGGTGCTGATGGACATACGAATGCCTGAAATGGACGGTCTGGAGGCCACCAAAAGGATCCGCAAGACTCACCCTTCACTCCCGATCGTTGCACAGACCGCCTATGCCCAGGTTACGGACCGGAAACTGGCCCTGGAGAACGGCTGCAACGATTACCTGTCCAAGCCCATTTCCCCGGTTGAACTGACGGCTATGCTGGCAAAATACTTCAGCGGGGAAAAATGAGCGAAGTCCTGGACAAGATCCTGAATACCGGACACATCGATCCGTAAAGGGTCTGTGAAAGCGTAAGCCAGCAAGAAGCCGTCAGCCTCGAAGATAGCATGCGGCTGATGGGGGATTGCGTATTGGTCGAGCTGCTCCGGTACTTATGCGATCATCTCCACGGCATCCTTGACACCATGCGGACGATCAACGAAAAGTCATTCAGGCGGGGAACCTGAGGTCCCGGATCATTCATCCTCCACAATGAGCTTCTTGAGGCGGTCGATCTGGGCCTGCTTTTTCACCTCCCGGAGGCTCCGGGCGGTTTCGGTGAAGTACTGGTGCCCGGAGATGAATTTTATCTGGAGCTTGTTCCAGTCGTTCAGTGTGCCGATCTTGTCCTGTTCCTTCAGTTCCTTGTAAAGGGTATTGGAAACGGGGATCATATCGCTCCGGCCCAGGTAGTCGAGATCGGAATCGCAGATGATCTTCTGGAGCAGGTCCTGGGGCTTGGGAGGCATCTGGGTTGCCATGATGATCTCGCAGATCCGTTCGATCTGTTCCCCGGAGTAACCGTATTCCGGCAAGAATTCCCTAGCGATGTCGCAGCCGAGTTTCTCGTGCCCGTCGTACCCGATGGTATGGCCTGCATCGTGGAAAAGGCCTGCAGTCTTCAACAAGAGGATCTCATCGTCGGTGCATCCTTCCGCCCAGCCGATCAGCTCCACCTCGGTGACCACGTCTACGGTATGCTTCACATTGTGGTAATAGAGGTACTTGGGCAGTTCCTTCTCGAGCTTGTCCAGGATGATCTCCTGTATGTCCGTGAACTGGATCAGCTTGAACTTGGTGTCAAACATATCGTTGGGCAGCATTCCCTCCCCGTTTTCCGAAAACTCCGGCCTCAGGCCCCTAACCTCGAACATCTCAAGGTCTCCCTTGTATTTGACCGGTAGTTTCCCGTAATAATCGCACACGAAGAATTCCTTTACCAATTCGTAGGTCATGACCGATATCAGGATCTTTCCAATCTCGCCCGAGGATTCCATGCGGCTGGCGATGTTCACGGTATCCCCCTTGATGTCGTATGAAACCTTCCGCTTGCCCACCATATCGGCCGTAACCGGTCCCGTGTGGATCCCGATCTTCATGTCCCAGATCTGCTGCCCGGTCTTGGAATCCTTATCCAGGTCCTTCAGGTACTGCTGCATCATCAGTGCGGCCAGGACGACCTGGATCGGGTTGGTGATGTTCTTGACCGGGATCCCTCCAGCACACATGTAGGAGTCCCCTATCGTCTTGATCTTATGGATATTATACCTCTTCAGGAGATCATCGAACTGCCAGACAACCTGGTCCAGTTCATCCATCAGCTTCTCGGAATCCACCCCCTCCTGAAGGCGGGAGAATCCATGGATGTTGGCAAAAAGGACGGTGGCCATCTTGAACTTCAGGGACCTGGGGCGATCGATCATGCTCTCATCGATCTCGGCACCCTTGTCCTTCATCTCGGCTAGGATGGCCTTGTAATTCTCAATCTTGGCCTGGAGCTTTTCGTTTTCCCTGGTAAGGCGCTCGTGGTGCTCGATCAGTTCCTGGTTCTGCTTGACCAGTTTTGAAATCCGCTTCAGTAACTCTTCATTCTGCTGATCCATGAGACTGTATCCGAAGAATTCTGATTAAATATAACAAATTCACTGCAACAATCGTATTTTTATACCTCCAAATAAGATATGGCAGCCATGAGAAGAATCCTCCTGACCGGGCTGGGAATCCTGCTGATCAGCCTGGTTTCAGCCCAGAAAAAGGACCGGGTCCTGACCCTGATGTTTTACAACGTGGAAAACCTGTTCGACACGGAAAAAGACCCGGGGAAACAGGACGACGAATTCACTCCGGAGTCGGAAAAGGCC
>CAZNQG010000152.1:0-6353 GCA_964575235.1 uncultured Bacteroides sp. | reverse complement strand
GGCATTTCCTGCTCAGCGCCATGAAAGCAGAAAGCGGTATTTCACCCAACGAGACGACAGAGGACCGGAAATTCGACCTGGAGCGGGTGGCCTGCCTGGGATGCTGCGCCCTGGCCCCGGTGGTCATGGTCAACGATGTCATCTTCAGCAATATGTCCGTGGTCAAACTCAAGCAACTGCTGGACCGCTATGAATGATTTTCTGAAAACCAGGGAAAAAGCCGTCGGGGAATGGCAGGAACTGCAACACCCGGCCGAGCCGGTGATCTACATCGGGATGGGGAGTTGCGGACTGGCTTCCGGAGCCGGGGAGGTATGGCGGCTTACCCGGGAAATCCTCGATCAAAAAAAAATCAAGGCCAGGGTCCTGAAGGTGGGATGCATCGGCCCCTGCTACCTGGAGCCCTTGCTGGACATACAGAAACCGGGCCTTCCGCGCCTTACTTTCAACAACGTCAACGAAAGCAAGCTGCACAAACTGATCGACGGATACCTGCTGAACGGAAAGCCCACCATAAAACCGATCGGCTACCTGGGTGAGAACGGGCATGCCCCGGAAGGCATCCGTTCCCTCTGGGAGCAGCCCATGCTCAGGGGACAGGAAAGGATCGTGCTCAGGAACTGCGGCATTGTCGATCCCGAAAACATAAACCACTACATCGGCAGGGGAGGCTTCACCGGGCTTATGAAAGCCCTGGAACCGGGTCCCCAGGGGGTTATTGAGGAGGTAAGGATCGCGGGACTCCGGGGAAGGGGCGGTGCCGGCTTCCCAACCTGGAAAAAATGGCAACTGTGCCGGGATGCACCCGGGGAGAAAAAATACCTGATCTGCAATGCGGACGAAGGGGATCCGGGCGCCTTTATGAACCGTTCCCTGATGGAAGGGGATCCCTTCTCCCTGCTTGAGGGAATGGTCATTGCCGCCTATGCAATCGGGGCCCGCGAATCCTATATCTACATACGGGCGGAATACCCGCTTGCCATCGAAAGGCTTAAAACGGCCATCGCCCGGATGCATAAGATCGGACTGCTGGGTGAGAACATACTCGGCAGCGGTTTCTCACTCGACATACGGATCAAGGAAGGGGCCGGTGCCTTTGTCTGCGGTGAAGAAACCGCCCTGATCGCATCCATAGAAGGCGAAAGGGGAATGCCACGGAGCAGGCCCCCCTACCCTGCCGGTTCGGGACTGCATGGCTGTCCCACGAACATCAACAACGTGGAAACCCTGGCCACGGTCTCAACCGTGCTCCGGGAAGGGGGCAAATGGTTTTCGGGTTACGGCTCGGAAAAAAGCAAGGGAACCAAAACCTTCGCATTGGTCGGAAAGGTACGGCGCACGGGACTCATCGAAGTGCCCATGGGAACCACCCTGAGGGAAATCATCTTCGACATCGGAGGGGGCACCCGGAAAGCATTCAAGGCGGTCCAGACCGGGGGACCCTCGGGGGGATGCCTTTCAAAGGACTTCCTGGACCTTCCGGTGGACTATGAATCCCTGACCGGAGCGGGGTCCATCATGGGGAGCGGGGGACTCATCGTCATGGACGAGGACACCTGCATGGTTGACGTGGCCAAGTATTTCCTGCGCTTCACCAGCGTGGAAAGCTGCGGGAAATGCACCCCATGCAGGATCGGCACCCGCCGCATGGTGGAGATCCTGGAGAAGATCACCCGGGGGGAAGGTGAACCCGAAGACATCGAGATGCTGAAGGACATCGCGCAAACGGTGAAGGAAGGTTCGCTGTGCGGCCTGGGACAGACGGCACCCAACCCGGTGCTGACCACCCTGAAATATTTCCCGGAGGAGTATGAAAAACACGTCAAGGACAAACGCTGTCCCGCAGCCGTCTGCCGCGACCTGGTCCAATACCGGGTAATCAAGGAAAAATGTACGGGTTGCCAGCGCTGCGTGGACGTTTGTCCCACGGGTGCCATCACGGGTCCCCGGAGCGAACCGCACTTCCTGGACCCGGAGAAATGCATCAAATGCCGGGCATGTTATGAAATCTGCCGGTTCGATGCCATTGCCGGCGACGCCATTATTATCGAATGAAGCAGACCGATAAACATATTACTGCCCTGATCGACGGGGAACCCGTGAAGGTGGCCCGGGGACTGACCATCCTGGAAGCGGCCCGGCGGGCAGGCATTTACATCCCGACGCTCTGCTACCTGGAAAAACTGAAGCCCTACGGAGGTTGCAGGCTCTGCATTGTGGAGGTCAAGGGCGGAAAAGGCTACCCGACCGCCTGCACCACCCCCCTTGAACCGGGTATGGAAGTACTTACCAAAACCGCAAAACTGCAATCCCTCCGCCGCAGCATCCTGGAAATGACCCTTTCCGAACACCCCTATACCTGCCTTGTTTGCAGCGACAAAAAGGAATGCGGGGAATTCATGCATACCACCCGAAAGGCCGGTACCATCACCGGGTGCAATTTCTGCACCAGCAACGGGGATTGCGAGCTCCAGGACCTGATCGATTACCTCGACCTGAAAGACGTCCGCTATCCCATCGCTTACCGGGGCATCCCACCGGTAAAAACCAATCCCTTCTACGACCTGGATTATAACCTCTGCGTGCTTTGCGGCCGCTGCGTCAGGATCTGCAACGAGGAGAGGAATTCCGGGGTGCTGGCATTCGTACAACGGGGAAATGCAACCCTGGTCGGAACGGCTTTCGGCGAGTCCCAGGCAGACGCGGGCTGCGAATTCTGCGGGGCCTGTGTGGATGTTTGTCCCACCGGCTCCATATCGGGAAAACTCGGTAAGTGGGCGGGACCGCCGGACCGGTCGGTTGAAACCACATGCACACTCTGCTCTGTCGGTTGCACCATGAATGTAAACAGCCGGGCGGGCAAACTTGTGGGTGTGGGTCCACCTCCCGGCAAACGAACGGAGCCTCTCCAGCTTTGCATCCGCGGGAAGTTCCTGGCCGGAGACCTCACCGGGCACCCGGACAGGCTCACCGCGCCTTTGATCCGCAGGAATGGCCGTGTAGTTGAGGTATCCTGGAAAGAAGCCATTGAGTTTACTGCTGATAAACTGGTCGGTTACAAAGGGAATGGATTCGGGCTGATCGGCTCCGCCCAGGATACCCTTGAGGAAAATTACAGCCTGCAAAAATTCGCCGGACTGGCCATGAATTCGGACCGGGTTGAACTCCCGGAAGGTCTCGTACCGCTCCTGCCCCCGCCTGGCAACCTTGATGATATATACGGAGCCGATACCATACTTTTAATTGGCACAAATGCTTCCCTCACCCATCCCCTCGTGGAAAACAGGGTCAGGAAAGCATTCAATACGGGAAGGAAAGTACTTTATGCAAACTCCATCCCGACCCGTACTTCCCCGTTCACATCCCGGGAAATCCATTATTCGAAGGGCAAGGGTTTTGTATTCCTGAGGATCCTGCTGGCTGAACTTGCCAAACAGACCATTTCCGGACTGCCTGCGGGTTTTGCAGAAAAATTGAGCGAACCCATCCCGGATAAGGCACTGAAGGATTGTACTGTCAAAGAGGATGAGCTTAAGGCATTTGTAACCGACCTGGCCAAATCAAGCAGACTTTTCATTGTCGTGGGTGAGCCTTTCCTGTATGACGAACTCAGACCGGAAACCATCAAGGCAATAGAGAATATCCAGTTCCTGAAGGGAAAGAAATGCAAATGCAATGCCCTTCTTTTGCGGAACGAAGGGATGCCCGGCGGGAACAGGCTGTTGCCCTCCATTGGGCGGGACGGGATCCGGGCAATGATGATTGCGGGAGATGTGCCCGCATCCGGGAAACTGAAAAAACTGAAATTCCTGGTGCAGCTCAATATGTTCCGCACAGGACTATCCGAGTATGCGGATGCAATCCTGCCGGTAACCGGATTCCTTGAAAATGAGGGGCATTTCCTGACGGCGGACCGGAAGGTCAAGCGGCTTCGCAGGGCATTGAAACCGGCCGGGGACAGCAGGCCGATACCGGTTGTGATTTCCTCGCTTGCCACAGCCATGGGAGTGGATGGATTTACGGTTAAACGAGCATCGGATGTGTGGAAAGAGATGGAAGCGGGCATTAAACTGCCGGGGCAACCGGGACGACCTGATCTTAAATACCGGTCCCTCGAACCTTTAAGCGGCTTGCCCGGCCAAAAGGGAGGAGCTCTTTCGGAACTATACTACTACCGGGGGAACAGCCTGGCTGCCCTTATCCCCGATCTGCAAAAGGTAATTGAATATTATTAATCCATGGCCAAGGTTCAGGAAATATCGGAAATCGCTCCCAATGTATATGAATGTACAGTGGAAGCCGCTGATATTGCAAGGAAGGTGCAGCCCGGCCAGTTCATCATCATCATCCCGGACGAGTACAGCGAGAGAACACCGATCACTGTTTCCGACTGGGATGTGAAAGCCGGTACGATAACCTTTATTTTCCTTGCCATAGGATCAAGCACGGAACGATTGACGGAATTGAAAGCGGGAGATGAGATCTACTCCCTTACCGGTCCACTCGGCAAACCTTTCGAAATGGAGAAATTCGGACGTGTGGCACTCATCGGGGGATGTTACGGGATCGGGGGCATCTACCCGGCTGCACGGGAACTCAAGAAGCTGAAGAACAAGGTGATCTGTTATTCCGAGGCCAGGAGTAATTTCCTGCTTTACTGGGATAAAAAACTTGAAGAGATCTCGGATGAGGTCCGCTACGCAACGACGGATGCCTCGAAAGGCTACAGGGGACATGCCCACGACCGCCTGAAGGCAGACCTGGAATCAGGTGTAAAATACGATCGTGTTATTGCCGTCGGATGCACCTTCATGATGTACCAGATCTCCCGGGTTACAAAACCTTACGAACTAAAAACCATAGTCAGCATGAATCCCATCATGATCGACGGCACGGGTATGTGCGGGGCATGCAGGATAGAGGTTGGCGGACAGACGAAATTTGCCTGTGTGGACGGTCCGCATTTCGACGGGCACCTGGTGGACTGGGATTTGATCCTGGCGCGCAGGAAGGCATACCTGGAAGAGGAAATCGTCTCCCATGAACGACAAAATTACGGCGGAGGTCATGACCGCTGATGCAGGAAAGTGCCAGAACAATAACATAGTAAAAGCAGCATAGCGCACGCAATATATGGCAAAGGTAAGTCCCACAAAAACCCCGATGCGGGAACAGCCCGCCAGGGAGCGGATCCGCAACAACCGGGAGGTCCCCTTCGGATACTCCCCGGCCGAAGCCATCCTCGAGGCACAGCGCTGCCTGATGTGCAAGAAACCGAAGTGCATTGAGGGCTGCCCGGTCGAGATCGATATACCCGGATTCATCCAGCACATCGTTGACAACGACTTCAGGGCGGGGATCAACCTGATCAAGGAAAAGAACATCCTGCCGGCCATATGCGGCCGTGTTTGTCCCCAGGAAGAACAATGCGAGAAGGTATGTGTGCTCGGTGTAAAGAACGAGCCCGTCGCCATCGGGAGGCTGGAGAGGTTTCTGGCAGACTGGGAAGCCGGGCAGGGTGAGGCTGAGATCCCGCCCAGGCCCAAACCTACCGGGAAAAAAATCGTCGTTGTAGGTGCAGGTCCCGCCGGAATCACCGCAGCAGCCGACCTGGTCCGCATGGGACATGAAGTGGTTATGTATGAGGCCCTTCACCAGCCGGGCGGAGTGCTGGTCTACGGCATCCCGGAATTTCGGCTGCCCAAGAGAATCGTTTTCCGCGAGATCGATTACCTGAAAAAGCTGGGGGTCAAGATCCATATGAACCATGTGATCGGTATGATCAAAAGCATTGAAGAACTGTTGAAAGAATACGACGCGGTATTCCTGGGCACGGGAGCCGGGCTCCCCTGGTTTCTCCAGGTTCCGGGAGAGAACCTGAACGGTATCTATTCCGCCAACGAATACCTGACCCGTGCCAACCTGATGAAAGCATACCTTTTTCCGAAATACAAAACTCCCATCGTCAAAGGCAAACGCGTGGTAACCGTAGGCGGCGGGAATGTGGCGATGGACTGTGCCCGGACTGCACTTCGCCTGGGTGCCGAAAAATCCATCATCCTCTATCGCCGATCAAGGGTGGAGATGCCGGCCCGGAATGAAGAGATCCACCACGCTGAAGAGGAAGGTGTGGATTTCAGGCTTCTCTCAACCCCTGCCCGGTTCATCGGAGACGAACGAAACTGGCTCAAGGAGGTGGAATGCATCCGCATGGAACTGGGCGAGCCCGACGACTCCGGCCGACGAAGGCCCGTGCCGATCGAGGGTTCGGAGTTTGAAATCCCGGCCAGCGCGATCATTTCGGCCATCAGCCAGAAACCTGATTTCGCCGGCTTCGAGCCGCTGATCGAGGG
>CAZNQG010000151.1:0-6369 GCA_964575235.1 uncultured Bacteroides sp. | reverse complement strand
GGCCTTGGCCTGTCCATTGTGAAAAAGTACGTCGATGTCATGGGCGGAAGGGTCTGGTGCGAAAGCAAGCCCGGTAAAGGCTCCAACTTCATCGTCGCCTTCCGGAAAGCCAAATGAAAGCAAATTTTTGCAGGAGTTCCGTACCCGTCTTATAGCACTTCGATGAACACAGCCACGGCCAGAAGCAGGTCCGTGGCCAGCACCGTGATCACGTTGGAACCCAGGGCGGGCACCAGTTTAACAAAATCATCCCCGTGCCGGATGGCGGTGATCGATGCCTTGATGCCCAGGGGCATGGGGAGCAGTGCAAGGTAAATCCACCAGGATGAGACGCCGATGAGGGGCATAAGCACGATGATGGCAAAGGCGGCGAAAATGCCGGCCGTGTAAACATAGGAAGCTTTTTTCCAGCCAAACCGCACCACCAGGTGCTTTCGCCCGCCCGCCTTATCCGCCTCGACATCCGGAAACTGGTTTATCAGCAGTAAAAGCGAGGTCAGTATTCCCGGGGGGATGGAGATCCAGATCACCTCCCTGGGGAACAATCCTTCCAGAGACATGGCGGGGCTTGCGGTCATGGCAATGTAGGTGCCAAGTACCACAAAGGTGCCCAGTGCAAGGCCGGCGAACAGTTCACCGAGAACGCGCTTGGCAAGGAAGTTGGTGTAAAAAAGGACCGAAAAGGCCCCTACCGCTGCAAATACCAGGACCGCCCAGTGCGAAACCACGGCAAAGTAAATCCCGATGGCCCCGGAAACAAGCAGGGTTACAATGCCAACGGTCTTCACACTCTCCGGGCGTGTGGCTCCCGAGGTGATCATGCCGCTGCCCCCGCTGAAGGAGGTCCGCCTGGTATGAAAATCGATCCGTGTCTTGAAATCGGAATATTCGTTGAAAAGGTTAACGGACACATGGGAAAGCACAACCCCGACGACCAGCATAACCGCGTGAAGCCAGCTGAAGACCGGTCCCCCCTCCTGCGGGTACTTCACGGAAAAGGCGAGTCCGATCACGACCAGGAATACAGCAAGGATGAGAAAGGGGGCACGGATCTGGGCCATCCATACCTTCACGGAATTTTCACTCATGTCAGCAATGATTTAATGGTTGTTCGACCGTGTAAACATAAACAAATTATCTCAAAGGTCAAGCAAGAGATCGATCCGTTCGCGGGCCGGAAGTTTGTAGCGGGACTTTTGTTTTTTACCGCGGCATCCGGTCATTCCTTTTGTACCTGCTGGATCCGCTCCCGTAAGGTGGAAAGCAATGTGTGATATTATACGGATTTCAATTGTATATTAATCGTACCGGTGAATTGCATTTGTATAACAAATTTTATTAACTTGCGTTATTAGTAAAAAGCAAGGTTATGGCTGCACATGCTCATAAGGGTAACGCAAAGGAATTACTGAAGAAAAAGTACTCGCAAAAAAAATATCACCTGCCGGTCATCGGACATTTTGCTGACAAAAGCGTTCAGTTCGATACCATCATCGATGCATCCAGGGCCACCGGGGTACATCCCACCCTGATCTTCGAGGCCTGTATCGGGAAGATCTTCCGGGCTCATAATACTTACTGGGAATACGTTAAGGGAAACCACTACATCAAGTACAAAGCCTACTATATCAACGCCCAGGAAAGCTACACCCGTGTGGGTGGATTCAACGGATAAGAAGGTATTACCCTGCACCATACAGAAATGCCAGCATTCCCCGCTGGCATTTTTTTCTAATAGAAAAGGCTGTCCAAAGTGTAAAAGGACAGTCCCCGAGAAATTTCCTGTGACATTATTCGAGCGTTACATGGGCAAATACCTGGGCAATCTCATCCGGCTTCTTTGCGCTTTTCAGGGCCTTTTCCAGTTCTGAAGTGTCCTGTTCATAAATGGCAAAGCCTACGTCGAAATACCAACCCAGCTTTTTCACAGCTTCGCTGCTGTCAATCCTGCCCTTTTTGAGCTGCTTTTTATAATGGGAATTCAGCTTTTTGAGCGAATAATAAATAATAGGTTTGGTAATCACCGTCCGCTGAGTCGGATTGGTAATCGAACCGGGTTCCACATAAGTGTATGTTTCCTCAAACCTGTAGTATTTCATGGCCATCTCATCGCCCAGGTAATGCGACCCGATCGCATTCCGGTCTATCTCAAAACGTACAGTGTCGCCCAACTTGTTCTGGAACGTAAATGCTTCCTGCCCGTAAAGGCTTGTAACCATAGCCAGAATTCCCATAAGAAGTCCAAACGATCTCTTTTTCATAGGTTGTTCGTAATGATTCACTAATTATCGCCGGTGCAAATATAAATAATAAATTTTTAATGGTGTTAATAGCCTCTTTCTGATCTAAATAAATCACATTATCATCATAAATCCCTCTGCATTTTAACATTCATTTAGAAACCATATCATATTTTTGATCCGTATTCAAGAATACCACGGCATTTGTAAGTTTCGGCAGTTTTTCATATAGACCTGGTAAATCCGTTTGGTCACCGTAAAGTTAAATACATGATAAAATCCCATAGCGTTAATATTTCTCTTATGATTTATTCGGCTTTTGCTTTAATATTTACTTATTTTACAGCTGTTATTCCTTATAATCATAAAATTCACCAAAAACCAAAGCGATATGAAAAGAAACCTACTCACTTTTGTGCTCTCTGTACTGGCCGTTTTCTTCACGGTCCATGCGCAGACCGCAGAAACCATCATTTTCCTTAATTTTCAGGACTGGACAGCATCTCCGGAAGTATACTCCGACGCTGACAGTTGCGAGACTGGCCAGACCTTTAATCCGGGACCGGACAAGTTCCAGATCGATTATCTCACCGGCGGAAGCGGGGAGATTGAACTCTGGGATTACGTGGTCAGTCCCGTCTGCAACTGCAAACACTGGAACCGTGACGGACAGGATTGCGCGATAGACATTACCCCCGGATGGGTGGAGCTCGGCAAGCTGTCCGACCCGGATGATACCATAGGTACCCTGATCCTTCCAAAGATGACCAACGTAACCTGGATCGAGGTCGGGTTCTCCTGCACGGGAGACGGCCGCGGCCTCCGCATCTATGCCTCTACCGATGACGGTGAAAACTGGACCGGTCCCATCGGCGGCGAACACCTCGACGGGAACCAGGACGGGGCCTTTGCAACCGAGGATATCAACATGGACAACGTAATCATTAAGCTGACATCCGGTGTGGATAACAGCGATGTATCCCAGTACGCAAGGATACACAACATTGAGGTCAAGGGGGTTCCCGGTGGACCGGAAACCGGTGTGTCCGAAATGACGGCAAGAAGCATAGAGGCTTATTACACATCCGGCGAGGGACTGGTTGTCAAAGGGGATGTCCATTACCTTGCGGTATACGACATTACCGGAAGACTCATCCTTGAATCCCATGAAACCGGAAACCAGACCGTCCCGCTCACCTCGCTATCCGACGGGGTCTATTTCGTAAAGGCATTCGACCGGAATCATAAAGTCTATACCCGGAAATTTGTCGTGAAATAACCAGTGAAATCTGCAGAAAAGCTGTTTAGAAGGGGCAATTCCAATGGTTGCCCCCTTCTTTTTCTGCAAATATTATGATCAATCTCGCGCAGAATCTTTCATAGCTAAAAAAAAATTACGATTTTTACCCTGCTTAAAAATCAAACCAAACACTAATTGATCCTTTAACTAAATCCTAAATCCTAAATCCTAACCAGTATGACAAAGTCTAACCTGTTTCGCAAACTGCTCAGATCATTGTTTATTTTTCTGTCCAGTTGTGTAATCGTTTACACCGTCAACGCCCAGCCCAGGGAGATCACCGGCACGGTATCGGATGCCCAGACAGGCGAATCGCTGATCGGTGTGAACGTTCAGATCCTCGGTACCACGATCGGTACCGTTACCAGCCCGGATGGCCAGTTCACCATAACCGCAGAAAGCGGGCAGAGCCTGGTCTTTTCCTACGTTGGCTATGAATCCCAGACGATTGAGATCACGAACCAGACCACCCTCGATGTCACCCTCACGGTAAGCTATGAACGGCTTGATGAGGTGGTGGTCATCGGGTACGGAACGATGAAACGCAGCGACATTACCGGCGCCGTTTCCTCGGTCCGCGAGGAGGACATCACGGAAGTGAAATCCGCCAATGCGATCGAAGCCCTGCAGGGAAAAGTATCCGGTTTGGACATGACCCGAAGCAGCGGCCGGGCCGGTTCCGGGTACAGCATCCTGCTGCGGGGTGCACGCTCCCTGACCGCATCCAATTCACCCCTTTACATCGTGGACGGGGTGCAGTACGGGAGCACCATCAACATCAATCCGAACGACATCGTTTCCATGGAAGTCCTCAAGGATGCATCCTCGACGGCCATTTACGGTTCAAGGGGGGCCAACGGTGTCATCCTGATTACCACGAAAAAGGGCACCGCCGGCAAGCCTACCATATCCTTCAACACCTACTTCGGGGTCACCAGTCCCCTGGGCTCCGTACCCATTGGGGATGCCGAGTACTTCCTGCGGATGAGCCGGGACTACCTTCGGACGACACGGCCCGAATACGACTGGGACACCCCCGATGACAGCATCGATGTGGGACCCTCCCTTTCCGCCCGGGAGAACGAAGGCTATGCCAGGGGCGAGGACTTCGACTGGATCGAAGCCCAGCGTGAGGATTTCGGTACCCAGCAGGACTACCACCTCTCCATTACCGGTGGCAGCGACCAGACCAATTATGCTGTTGCCCTGAACCACATGATCGAGGACAATTACATCCCGAACGACAAGTACAAGCGTTACTCCCTGAAAGCCAGCCTGGATTCCAAGGTCACCAAGTGGCTGAGCATGGGGAATTCCTCCTTCATTACCTACACGGACCAGATCCGTGGAAGGGGCATCAATTACAATATGAACCCGCTTACACCGGCGTATGATTCCCTGGGGAACCTCGATCCGGAACCCAACGACCGGGTTCCCTTTGAGAATCCCCTGATCGACCAGGATCCGGATATATACCAGGAACAATACGCTACTACAAGGATATTCTCCACTTTCTACGGGCAGGTGAATTTCTTGGATGGATTGTCCTTCAGAACCTCCCTGAACTTCGACCTCCAGTTCCAGCGAAGGGGTTATTTCCGGGGGGAATACGAGGGCATCGACAGGCTGAGTACCGGGAATATCAGGTCTATCAACGATCTGGACTGGACCTGGCAGAACGTGCTGACCTACGACAAGAACTTCGGCGATCACCACCTCCAGCTTACGGCGGCAACCGAGGCCATATCCAACCACAAGGAAAGGATGTACCAGAGCGGAACGGACCTGGAGCTGGGAAATTCCCTGTGGTGGACCCTGAATTCGGCAAACCAGGACAAACTCATTTCTCCAACCGGAGAGGAAGACTGGCTGCCGCTTGAGGAAAGCTCCCTGGCTTCCTTCATCGGCAGGATACACTATGGCTTCAGGGGCAGATACCTGGTCACCCTTACCGGAAGGTACGACGGAGCCTCCCAGCTTGCACCCGGACATAAATGGGATTTCTTTCCCGCCGCATCCGTGGCCTGGAGGGTGAGCGAAGAGAGCTTCATGTCGAACATCGACGCCATCTCCAACCTGAAACTGAGGGTCGGTTGGGGCGTTTCAGGCAACCAGTCGGTCGATCCCTATTCCTCGTTCGGTTCCATCCAGCTGATCCCGATGTATTATGAATTCGGGCAGCCGGAAGTGGTCTCGCTGGGATACCGGACCTTTTACCTGGAAAATCCGGATCTGACCTGGGAGAGCACGGCAACCACCAACCTGGGGGTTGATTTCGGATTCCTGCGGAACCGCATCAGCGGTAGCCTGGAATTTTACCAGTCCAAAACCTCAGACCTGCTCCAGGACCGCACTCTCCCACCGACGTCTGCCGTTCCCGTGATCACCCAGAACGTGGGCTCCACCGAGAACCGGGGCATCGAGCTTACCTTGAGAACAGTAAACATCAACAGGGGCGGGTTCACCTGGTCTACGGACATTACCTTTTCCGCCAACCACGAGGAGATCACGTACCTGGTGGGAGGCGTCGATCAGGACCTCGCCAACGAATGGTTTGTCGGCCACCCGGTACAGGTCCACTACGATTACGATATGATCGGGGTCTGGCAGATGGATGATGATTCGGCCATGATGGCAGCCTACGGCCGTGAACCCGGGGACTTCAAGCTCAGGGACGTCAACGGCGACACCACCTATTCGGACCTGGACAGGGTCGTGCTCGGGACGCCCCGCCCGAAGTGGATCGGGGGACTGAACTCGGTTATGACCTACAAGGGATTCGACCTGACGGTATTCGTATATGCCCGCATCGGACAAATGGTCGAGGAT
>CAZNQG010000150.1:3387-6383 GCA_964575235.1 uncultured Bacteroides sp. | reverse complement strand
CCCCTCAGGGAATACTGCCCGGGTTCATATACGAAATCTACCTGCTGGAACCGGCAGGAATCCAGGAAATCTGCCAGGAAGCTCATGGAAAGCTTTTCCCCTGTACGGATACTGAAAGCATTGTCTTTCAGGAAGTCCCGGGTAACGATCTTTTCCATAAGGGCCTCTGGGTAACTGATGAGGATATGGGGACCGCATTCCTCCCGAAGGCTTTTAAGTATTTCAGTCCGCCGGATGATCTGATCCTTGCTCTTCTGGTAGTATTGAACGGAGCGTTTGTAGGATGAAGGGAAAAACAGTGTTTTTCCATCGCCGGTGAAACGTTCCAGATCGTTCTGAAAATAGGCTGCGGTTTCCTTATCGGGCAGGATGAAAACATGACTGAGGGCGGATTTCCGGATAGCCCCGGCCGCAATCAGGGCGGTGGAGGAACCCGAAAGACCTTTCAGGTGGAGCACTCGGGATTCCTGCGTGGACATCCATTTTTCAAGCTGCCCGAATGCTGTTGCTTTCTTATAAATTTCAAGGAGTTCCCCGGGATTCATATGCCTGAGGTCGAAAAAATTGCTGTCATGGTGCGGAACGCATAAATTTTTCCACCTGTTTCATCATCTCGGATGAACCGACGAAAAACGGGACCCGCTGGTGGATGGACTCGGGGACCATCTCCAGGATCCGGTTTCCACGGCCGTCGGTGGCCATGCCGCCTGCCTGCTCGGCAAGGAAGGCAATGGGATTGCATTCATAGGTCAGGCGCAGTTTTCCGCCTGGATGGGATGCGGTCTGAGGGTAGATGTAGATTCCCCCCTTCATCATGTTGCGGTGAAAGTCTGCGACCAGGGAACCGATGTAACGTGAGGTATAGGGACGGTTGGTCTGCGGATCGTCTTTCTGGCAGTATTTGATGTATTTCTTGACGCCCGCGGGAAAATTGATGTAGTTGCCTTCGTTGATCGAATAGGTCCGGCCCTGTCCCGGCATGATAATGTTATAATTGGAAAGGAAGAACTCCCCGACCGACGGATCGAGGGTGAAACCGGTAACCCCGAGTCCCGTGGTATAAACCAGCATGGTGGAGGATCCGTACAGTACGTACCCGGCCGCCACCTGCCGTATCCCCGGCTGCAGGAAATCCTCCTCGACAGAGGGCGTTCCCGGTTCACTGATCCTGCGATAGATACTGAATATGGTCCCTATGGAAACATTGACATCGATGTTCGTCGAACCGTCGAGCGGATCCATGCACACGATGTATTTACCCTCCTTTGAAAGGTCGCTTTCAAAGGATACCACATCCTTTTCCTCTTCGGTGGCAAGCCCGCATACCTCGATGCTGGACCCGAGGATGGATTTGAACTGCTCGTTGGCAAAGGCGTCCAGCTTCTTTACCGTTTCCCCCTGTATGTTCTCCTGTCCGGTTTCCCCGAGGATATCCACCAGTCCCGCCATATTCACCTCCCGGTTTACAATCTTGGAAGCAATGCCGATATGGGTGAGCAGACGGGTCAGGTCTCCGGTAGCATAGGGGAATGCATGCTGCTGAGCAACGATAAACTCACCAAGGGTCTCGCCACGGAATTTCTTGGCCATGCGGAACGAAGGTTTTTATTGAGGAAATAAAAGTACTGATTTTTTCAGGTTATCGTTTGTTTGATAAATTTACAGATTCATTGCCATCCTAATAAAGCAACAGGAATGATCGTCTTTAAATTTGGGGGCGCCTCGGTTAAAAGTGCCGATGCCGTCCGGAACGTCGGGGAGATCCTCAAGCGGTACCCGGAACAAAAGATTGCCGTCGTGGTCTCGGCCATGGGCAAAACCACGAATGCCATGGAAGTTATAACCGATCATTATTACCACAAGCGGAAAAAGGAATTG
Organism: uncultured Bacteroides sp.; assembly: GCA_964575235.1. Lineage (GTDB taxonomy): Bacteria > Bacteroidota > Bacteroidia > Bacteroidales > SM23-62 > SM23-62. The sequence goes on along the minus strand of CAZNQG010000150.1, from coordinate 4,505 downwards.
AAACAGGCCGTCCGGGAGCGGAAGGAATACCACCTGGAAATCGTCCGTTCACTATTCCCGGATGAAGACAATCCATTCCACGCGGAATTCGATGAGATCATCCATTCCCTTGGGGAAAGGCTGGATAAGCCGCCGACCCTGAACTACGACTACGACTACGACCAGATCGTTCCGTTCGGTGAAATGCTATCCACCCGGATTATTTCCGCCTACCTGAACCAGTCGGGGATCGACAACAGATGGATGGACATTAGGCATTCCCTTAAAAGCAATAACACGTTCCGGGAGGCACGGATCGACTGGCCGCTCTCTACCCAGCTTACCCGGAAAAACTTTCATTTCAGGGATGCGAGGATCTATATTACCCAGGGATTCGTGGCCTCGACGATCAACGATATGACCACCACCCTCGGCAGGGAAGGTTCCGATTTCACGGCCGCCATCCTGGCCCATATTCTCGGTGCCGAGTACGTAACCATCTGGAAGGATGTGCCGGGTGTCCTGAACGCGGACCCGAAATGGTTTGACAATACCGTGAAGCTGGAAAGGATATCCTACCAGGATGCCATAGAGCTGGCGTACTACGGTGCAAGCGTAATCCACCCTAAAACCATCAAGCCCCTGCAGAACAAGAACATAAACCTCCATATAAAATCCTTCATCCAGCCGGACGAGGAGGGTACCCTGGTGGGTAACCTGGAGTACGACAAGCTGACCCCGTCCTTTATCTTCAACATGGACCAGGTATTGATCCGGATCTCACCACGGGATTTTTCCTTCATTGCGGAAGACAACCTGGAAGCCATTTTCGGCTACGTTTATAAGCACGGAGTGAAGATCAACCTGATGCAGAATTCGGCCATCAGCTTCCAGATCTGCATAACCAACGACAAACGCAAGGTCCGGAACCTGGTGGATGACCTGGAGAAGGATTTCAGGGTGGCCTATGAAACGGGACTGGAACTGATCACCATACGGTATTTTGACCGGTCCACCATCGACCGGGTCATGATCAACAAGGAACTTATCCTGGAGCAGACCTGCAAGCAGAACATACAGCTCATTGTCCGGGATAAAGGCTGAACCTTCCGGATTCACATCCTCCGGCATGGTCGGAT
>CAZNQG010000150.1:0-3287 GCA_964575235.1 uncultured Bacteroides sp. | reverse complement strand
CGCCGCTACATAGCTGCGCGATGTCAGGCGGCTTATCCAACCATACCATCGGATGAATCTTGATTTCTGTACCATGGCATGGTCGGATCGCCGCTACATAGCTGCGCGATGTCAGGCGGCTTATCCAACCATACCATCGGATGGAGGAATGAACCCGGAAGCTTCCGGATACCGGTCAATCGACCGTTACAGTACAACGCGTAGCAGGGGGGCGTAACCGGTGAGTTCTCCCTCGGGACTGAACTGCTGCAGTCCCATGCGGATCTCGGTCACCTCCTTGCGGCAGGTCATGTTGACGGTATCCAGGATCCATTGTTCCATGAACTGGAACTTGCCGATCTGCTCACGGCCGAACTCGCCTTCTTCTTCCATCTTTCGGATCTTTTTCGCGGAGACGGGTGTACCCTCGAAGATATCGTAGGCCTTGAACCTACCGCTGTAAATACCGTCGAACACGAAATCGACCAGGCCTTCCCGGTCCAGGCCCTCGAGGCACTCGTTCATCCACTCGTCCTCCGGATATGGGTTGAGGATCTCCACATCGTACACGATCCCATTGGCCACCTTCACCAGTCCGGGCTGCAGGGAATCGGAGTATGCGGCCTGCAAACGGTCTCCGGAGGTCCCGGATCCCTGCCGGCGGCCTGTGCAGGCAGGAAGCGCAGTCAGCACTGCGATAAGCATGAAAGGGATGATGGATGTCTTCATGTTTGTCCTTTTTTATCGATTGAACTGCAGCCTCACGGCCCGGCGTTCCCCGCTGAACCGGTGCTGCCTTGCGGATGGATCCCATTGGTAGGCCAGGTGGCCGTTTAAGAAAGTGGCTGCGACACGGGTTGAAAAGGATTGTCCCTCGAAGGGCGACCAGCCGCATTTGTAAAGCAGGTTTTCCCTGCTGACGGTCCACGGCTCGTCTTCCAGAAGGACCAGGTCGGCAAAACATCCTTCACGGATGAACCCGCGGTCCCTGAGGTTGAAGATCCGGGCAGGGGCATGGCACATCTTTTCCACCAGGAGTGTGATGTCCAGAAAACCCTGCCTGACCAGTTCCAGCATGGCCGGCAGGGAATGCTGAACCAGGGGACCGCCGGAAGGGGCCTTAAAGTAGGTGCCTGCTTTTTCCTCCAGAGTATGGGGTGCATGGTCGGTGGCAACCACGTCGAGCCGGTTATCCAGGAGTCCCCTGCGCAGGCCGTCCCGGTCTTCGGCCTTTTTGATGGCCGGGTTCCATTTGATCCGTGTGCCGAGGGTCTCATGATCCCCTTTTTCGAACCAGAGGTGGTGCACGCATACTTCCGCGGTGATACGCTTTTGGTCCGGCGGCACCGGGTCGAAAAGCTGAAGTTCCCTGCCGGTCGAGACATGCAGCACGTGGAGCCTGGCCCCGTGTTTGCGGGCAAGCCTGACGGCTTTCTCCGTGGACCGGAAGCAGGCCTCTTCGCTGCGGATATCCGGGTGGCAAGAAACGGGTATGTCTTCTCCGTATTTCTTGCGGTAGATTGCCGCCTGTGCCCGGATGATCTTTTCATCCTCGCAATGGGTCGCAATCATTACCGGGGAATCAGCAAAGATGGCTTCCAGGGCTTTCTCATCGTCGACCAGCATGTTGCCGGTCGAAGCTCCCATGAAAATCTTGACGCCGGGGGACTGTCCCGGATCCAGCTTCCGGATCTCGGCGATGTTATCGTTGGTGGCGCCCAGGTAAAAGCCGTAATTTGCAAATGACTTCTCCCCGGCCATCCTGTATTTACGCTCCAGCTCTTCCAGGGTCGTGGTCTGCGGAATGGTGTTGGGCATTTCCATGTAGGACGTTATTCCCCCGGCCACGGCAGCCCTGGATTCCGAACGGATATCCCCCTTATGGGTCAATCCGGGTTCTCGGAAATGAACCTGGTCATCTATGATCCCGGGTAACAGAATCCGACCTGAGGCATCGACTATATTCCGTGCTTCGGGCAGGGAATCGCCGGGGGACAGGATGGAATGGATTTTCCCCCCGTGAAGGACCAGGCTTCCATCAAAAATCTTTCCCTCATTTACGATCCTGGCATTTTTGATCAGGCCCTCGAACATATTGCTTCAAGCTGTATTTTTGTACGATTTGAACCAGGAACCGATTTTCATGGTGACAACTCCCCAGACCGCCTCATAAACGATCTTGCCCGACATCTTGGATTTCCCTTCCCGCCTGTCGGTAAATATGATGGGAACCTCAACGATGTTGAAACCGTGTTTCCAGGCATTGAACTTCATTTCGATCTGGAAGGCATACCCCTTGAAGCGAATCCGGTCAAGCTGTATGGTCTTGAGTACTTTGCTGCGGTAACAGACAAATCCTGCCGTGGAGTCCTTTATCTTCATCCGGGTTATGAAGCGGACGTACCGGGATGCGAAATAGGAGATCAAAATCCGGTTCATGGGCCAGTTCACCACGTTCACCCCGGTGATATACCTCGATCCCACAGCCAGGTCTGCCCCGTTCAGGCAGGCATCGTAAAGCCGGACAAGGTCATCAGGGCTGTGCGAGAAATCTGCATCCATCTCGAAGATATACTCATAACCCCTGTCCAGTGCCCAGTTGAAACCGGTTATGTAAGCCGTCCCAAGCCCCAACTTGCCGGTCCGCTCCAGAATATGAAGCCGTTCCTGGAATTCCTTCCGGAGCCCCTTTACAACACCTGCCGTGCCGTCGGGTGAGTTATCGTCAATGATCAGGACATCGAAGCTTGGTTCAAGGCTCATGGCCTTGCGGATGATCTTCTCGGCGTTTTCAATCTCGTTGTAGGTTGGTATGATGACGAGTCTGTTGCTCAACGATCCGGTTCTCTGATAAAGTTTGAACGAAGATAAGAACTTCTATTTAATATCTCATTAACGGACCCGGTACCGTAATATATATATAGGTAAAGAATAATTTTCGTGCGGGCAGTTGCAGATTAAAAAATGCTGATTATATTTGCAGCCGCTTTCGGAAAATCCGGCCCGGAAATTTCCTGATCTTTTTTCCGGAAAGGGTTGCATGATTTAAACAAATGTTTTTATATTTGCAGCCGCTTTTTAAGCAAAGTTCATTTTCAGTCTGGTGAAAAAGTTGCATGGATGGGATTTGATTCTTATCTTTGCATTCCTGTAAATATCAACGTTCTTTGAAAAATTGAAAAGGTTAGTACAAGCTAGAATTAGCTAGAAGAACCTCGTTTAATCCAAAAGGTTTTGAATCTTGAGAACATTCAAATTCTTAATTACAATGAAGAGTTTGATCCTGGCTCAGGATGAACGCTAGCGGC
>CAZNQG010000149.1:0-6388 GCA_964575235.1 uncultured Bacteroides sp. | reverse complement strand
GGCCATGGTTGCTGCGGACCACGGAGCCGGGGGCATCCTGTTCGTCTCCGGATACTTGTTCGGTCCCGACGACCCGCTCGTGGACCTGGAAAAACGCGAAGGCAAGGTCGGCATACCTGCCATACACATCAGCCGGAAGACGGCGGACCTCATTCTGGAACGCGGCGGACTGAAACTGGAATCGCTCGAGGAGAAACTGAACGGTGAACGGAAACCGGCCTCCATGCCAACGGGGACCCTGGTGACGGCATCCGCCGAGGTGAATCCCACCACAACCACTACCTACAACGTTATCGGATACCTGGAAGGCAGCGATCCGGTTCGCAAACAGGAATACATCATCCTGGGTGCCCATTACGACCACCTGGGTATGGGCGGACCCGGCAGTTCCTCGCGTAAGCCGGATACACTGGCGGTTCACAACGGTGCGGACGACAACGCATCCGGGGTTGCGGCCCTGCTGGAAATCGCCGAAGAGTTTGCAGGAAAAGCAGATAAACCCAGGAACTCCTTCCTGTTCATCGCCTTCGGTGCCGAGGAAATGGGCCTGATCGGCTCCAAGCATTACGTTGAGAACCCCTTGCTGCCCCCGGATAAAGCCAGGATCATGATAAACCTGGATATGGTCGGACGCCTTCGGGACCGGCAGCTCCAGGTCGGGGGTGTGGGTACCGCCCTGGAAATAGAGGACATAGTACGGAACCTGGCCAGCGGGGACAGCCTTAAGATCAGCACCACGAGAGAAGGATACGGGGCTTCCGATCATTCAAGTTTTTACGTAAAGGATATGCCCGTTTTATTCATCAGCACTGGGGCACATTCGGATTATCATACGCCCGAGGACGACGTCGAGCAGATCAATCTCTCCGGGATGGTCAGCATTGCAGATTACGTGAGCAGCATCGCAGACTCCATAGACGGCCTGGAGGATACCCTGACATACCAGGAGGCGGGACCGAAGATGCCTTATTCCGGCAGGCCCAGGTACAAGATTACACTTGGCATCATGCCGGACTTTACGGATAACGATGATACCCCGGGAATGCGGGTGGATTTCGTTACACCGGGAAGGCCTGCTGCCATAGGCGGGATGCAGAAAGGAGACTACATCATGGCCATCGACGGCAAGACCATAAACGGGATTTACGATTACATGTACCGTTTATCCAAGCTTTCCAAGGGACAGGTAGTCGTAGTTACGGTCCAGCGGGAGGACCAGACCCTGGAACTGCTTGTACAACTATAATTAAACGTGCGGAACGATCATGCGGAAGACCATTCTCTGGATCATTGCAGTTGCGGTAACCATTGCCACCGTCATATACCAGCGGAGAACAGGCCCCACCTACCCGGACCGGTTTGCCGTAGCGATCGGTGATGAAACCATTGAATCCAGCCTGCCCCGGAGCCACGGAGGGGACGGTGACCGTGAGATCCGGATCCGGGTGGCCGACCCGGATATCGAGGGCAGGATCCTGTATAAAAGGTATAAGATGCAGGAACCCCTTGACACCCTTTTTATGGCGAGGCAGGATACGGAACTGGTGGGTTTCCTGCCCCACCAGCCGCCCGCCGGCAAGCTTGAATACCGGGTGTTGCTCGTAAAGGGTGATGCTGAGTATGTCCTGAACGAAATACCCGTGGTGATCCGGTTCAAGGGAGCGGTTCCCGCCGCCGTCCTGATACCCCACATCCTTTTTATCTTTCTGGCAGAATTGCTCTCCCTGGTAGCCGGGTTGTACGCCATTTTCCGGCTGAGCAGGTTCAAACTTTATTCCTGGCTGACGGTAGCATTCCTGTTCGCAGGCGGATTTATTCTTGGACCGGTCATCCAGAAGTTCGCCTTCGGGGCATACTGGACCGGCATTCCGTTCGGAGAGGATCTGACCGATAACAAGGTGCTGGTGGCCATGGTATTCTGGATCCTGGCGCTGGCACTTAACATTCGAAAGGAACGGTCTTGGCCGGTCATCCTTGCCTCCGCAGTATTTTTCCTGGTGAACATGATCCCGCACAGCATGTTCGGTTCCGAACTCGATTATGATTCCGGGGAAGTGGTGACGGGAATGGTCATGCTTTTCTGACCCATGCATTATTTTTCGTATTTTGCAGCACCCATCTCAGAGTTTCGTCTTTAACACGGATTGGATGGCAAAAACACCTGCTTATCCCAACTTTCATCAGGATTTGATCGACCGTTGCAGGGAAGGTGACCGGGAGGCCCAGTACAGGCTATACGAACTGTACTACAAGGCCATGTACAACACGAGCCTGCGGATCGTGAAAGATCCCATGGAAGCGGAAGATATCATGCAGGAAGCCTTTTTGTCAGCCTTCAGGAAAATAGATACATACAGCGGAAAGGTCAGCTTCGGAGCCTGGTTGAAGAAAATCGTGGTCAACCGTTCGCTCGATAGCATCAAGAAGGGCAGAATGTACTTTGAAACACTGGATGAGAAACTTGCAGGAGAAGTGGCGAATGAGGAAATCCCTGAAGAGGTCGCCATGGATATGGACCGGATCCGGGATGCCATCCTGGATCTGCCGGATGGGTTCAGGATCGTGCTTACCCTTTACCTTCTGGAAGGTTACGATCACGAGGAGATAGGGCAGATACTGAATATTTCAAGCTCCACATCCAGGTCCCAGTATACAAGGGCAAGACAGAAACTGGTCGAGAAACTGAAAGGAAAATGAATAAGCTGGAAGAATACATACGCAGCCATCGGGAAGAGATCGATTCCTTCGAGCCTTCGCAGGGTCATATGGAACGATTCCGCAGCAGGCTCAAGCCTGAGAGGGTATCGTTCTTTACACGCATCCCCTACGGGCTGCGGGTAGCCGCCGTCCTGCTCCTGGTCGCCGTTTCAAGCGTGATCATATATGAACAGGTACAGCGGTATTATACGGGAAGGCTGGAAGCACTCGAGGCAATGCTGCCGGGCGAATACCTGGAAGCACAGCTTTATTATACCTCGCTTATCAAGGAAAAATATTCAGAGATCGACCATCTGAACATTACAGATCCCGAAGGAAAAAAAATATTGATGGATGAACTGAAGGAAATGGACCGGCTGTTTCAATCCCTTCTGAAGGATCTTGAGACCAATCCTTCGGATGAGCGGGTCCTTTCCGCCATGATCGCTCATTACCAGACCAAACTGGAGGTTATGAGCCAGATCATCCAGCAACTGGAGAATGTAAGTCAAACCAATTCAACATTTAAGAGCTATGAAAATACAGAAATTTAAATCGGCCCTGCTGATCGGAGTGTTCCTCGGTATCACGGGGATATGGGCACAGGCCGCGGAACTGACCAAGGAATTCCATGAGGAGTTTACCGCAAATGAAAATACGGTGCTGACCCTTCTCAACAAGTACGGGAACATAGATGTGCAGAACTGGGACAATCCCAGGATAAAAATCGACGTCCTTGTAACAGTGAAACATTCAAACCAGGATCGTGCTGAGAAAATGCTGAGCTACATTAACGTGGAATTTTCAGAGAGCGGTAACGTAGTAAAAGCCGAAACGAAGATCGATGAGAAGTTCAGCCGGTCCAACAACTGGAGCAACGGCAACGATTTTGAGATAAACTATACGGTTATGATGCCCGCCATGGTCAACCTCGATCTTTTCAATAAGTACGGACATGTTTTTATCGACGAGGTAGCAGGACATGCCAACATCGAGGTCAAATACGGGAAACTGTCCGCCAATAAGCTGAGCCGGGGAAATGAGAAGCCGCTCAACACGGTCAGCCTGGCCTATGCGAGCGGCAGCAGCATAACGGAATGCAACTGGCTGAAGGCCAATATCAAATATTCCAGCCTGGAAATTGAGAAAGCAAAGGCCTTTGTCGGGTATACATCCTATATGAAGCTAAGCATCGGAGAAGTCAGTTCAGTGGTCATCGAGGGGAAATACGATGGATACACCTTCGGCAAGCTTGCTAACCTGGCCGTAAACACCAGCTATTCGAACATCAAGGCGGATGAATTGAGTAAAAAACTTGAAGCCGACACAAAGTACACCAATGTAAACATCGGTTACATGCCGGCCAGTTTCGAAGGCATCAACGTCGATACCAAATACGGTACATACCGGATCGGGCTGGATGAAAAAGCTTCCTACAAAATAGACGGGCAAGCGGGTTACAGTAAAATATCCTACCACGATACCGGAGGGAAAGTAAGCAGGATACAGGAAAACACCTCCATGAAGGTATACGGGACCGTCGGAAGCGATCCCAATCCAAAGGCAGAGGTTAAGGTTTACACTAAATACGGAAACGTCAAGCTCGACGATTAGAACCCGGCCCAAATCATTAAGGCCGCCACACCACAGGTGAGGCGGCTTTTTTTATTGTAACAAATTGAGAGGGCATTGAAACGCCGCTGCATATTTTGCTGTGTAAAAAACGCTAAGGCGGCTTTTCCAATACCCTCTCAATTCAATACTAAATCTACTTTATCCTCATGAGGCGGCCTTAATGAGACGGTCTTTTAATATATTCGTGAAATAAACCAGACCGCCATGAAACAGATACTGATTTCTCTGCTGCTCATCCTTCCTCTAATGAATGCCTGGGGACAGGAAAAGCCTGACTATGCCATTGTAATCCACGGGGGTGCGGGCAACATTCACCCGGATTACATCCCTCCGGACCGGGCGGCAGCCATAGAGGGTAAACTCACGGAAGCCCTGGACCGGGGAATTGAGATACTGTCTTCCGGAGGCAGCAGCCTTGACGCGGTGGAACAGGTCATCCGGATCATGGAGGACTCTCCCCTGTTCAATGCAGGCAAGGGTGCTGTGTTTACGCATAATGGCAGGAACGAGCTGGATGCAAGCATTATGGATGGCAGGACCCTGAAGGCAGGCGGAGTGACGGGAGTCGGGGACATCAAGAATCCCATCAAGGCTGCAAGGATGATCCTGGAACATTCTCCACACGATCTTCTAATGGGACCCGGGGCGTCCCTGTTCGCTGCTGAACACGGGGTCGAGATCGTCGACTCGGGGTATTTCTGGACCGAAAAAAGATGGAACGACCTGCAGGAGAAGCTTGAGAAAGAGGAAGTCGAAAAATATGGTACGGTTGGCTGTGTGGCGCTGGACGGGGAAGGCAACCTTGCAGCCGGAACTTCCACAGGCGGGATGACCAATAAACGCTTCGGCAGGATTGGCGACACCCCGATCAGCGGTGCAGGAAATTACGCGAACAACAACAGTTGCGCCGTTTCCGGCACCGGACACGGTGAATTCTTTATGCGTTACACCGTGGGACACGATATTTCCGCGCTCATGCAGTATCGTGGATTGAGCGTCGAGGAAGCAGCCCGGGAGGTGGTCCATGAAAAGCTCAAACCCGCAGGGGGCAAAGGCGGCGTGATCTGCGTCGATCGCTTCGGTAACATAGCCATGGAATTCAATACCAGCGGGATGCTCAGGGCCTGGGCTACATCGAAGGGAGAACGCGGGGTACGGGTCTTTTAGCTTTCAGATACCCTTCTTTCGACGATGAACCAGGGATTGAGAAGGTCCTTTTTATTATAGGTCAGGGGACTGCCGCTGTCGTGAAGTCTCACCCTGCAACCGGCAGCTTCCGCGATTGCATGACCGGCCCCGGTGTCCCATTCCCATGTGGGACCGAAACGAGGGTACACATCGGCCGATCCCTCGGCAACCAGGCAGAACTTCAAGGCGGAACCCCGGGAGACTATTTCCAGTTCCGGATGCCGTTTTTTCAGCTCCCGGATAAAACGGTTGGTCCGGCGGTTCCGGTGTGAGCGGCTGGCCACCACCCGGACGGGTCCCTCCCCCGGTTCCAGGGGAAGGCTCCTGGAAGCGGGAATAACGTCCCCGACAGTGTATCCTTCCTTCCAATGCTTTGAAAATTCGTCGAGGCGAAAAGCACCCTTCTGCGGATCGGAAAAATACATCAGGTCCGGCAGGGGCGCATACAACACGCCCAGTACAGGGCATTCACCCTTGATCAGGGCTATGTTTACGGTAAATTCACCGTTTCTCTTTATGAATTCCCTGGTTCCGTCAAGCGGGTCGACCAGCCAGAAAAAAGACCATCGACTTCTTTCCTGAAAGGCGATCTGCCTGCCTTCCTCGGAGAGCACCGGCAAACCGGTTTGACCCAGTTGCCGGACGATCAGTGAATGAGCGGCCCGGTCAGCTTCCGTGACGGGCGTGTGGTCGGCTTTTAACTCCTTTTTATACACGGGCTTCCCGTATACTTCCAGCACGGCCTGCCCTGCCTTCATGGCTGCCTGCAGGGCTGCTGCTAAGAGTTCCCGGGTGGAGGATGCCATGACTCAGAAATAAATCAGGGACAATATGGTAATCGTCACGGCCATATACAGCAGTGTAAGGG
>CAZNQG010000148.1:0-6521 GCA_964575235.1 uncultured Bacteroides sp. | reverse complement strand
ACCGTTGGTGTACAGTACGGCGTTCGGGGCACAGGAGTTCAGGTAATTGTATGCAAGGTCCCTTGCCGTGTACCGTCCCGACCGGTCGTGATCGTCCCAGTTCTCCCGGGCCATGATTCCGGGAACAAACACCAGGCAGAGGGCCGTGGCGATCCCGGCGCTCAGGGTTCCCGGCAGTTTCTTCCTCAGGAATTCATAGATCGACAGGACCCCCAGCCCGATCCAGATGGCGAAAGCATAGAATGAGGCGGCGTAGGAATAATCCCTTTCCCGGGGTTCCATGGGTTTCTGGTTCAGGTAGACCACGATGGCGATGCCGGTCATGATGAAAAGGATCATGATGACGGAAAAATCCTTTTTGTTCTTCCGGTAATGGTATAAGATGCCGATGAGCCCCATGATCAGGGGAAGCATATAGTAGGTATTGCGGGCCGGATGGTTCCTGAGAGTTTCGGGCAGCTTGTCCAGGTTACCGAGCCTGGCCTCGTCCAGGAATTTTATTCCGGAGATCCAGTTCCCGTGGAGTATTCCGCCGAAACCCTGGATGTCGTTCTGTCGGCCTGCAAAGTTCCACATGAAATACCGGAAATACATATAGCCGAGCTGGTACTTGAAGAAAAAGGCCAGGTTGTTGCCGAACGAAGGCTTGATGAGGGTCTTGATTTCCCCGTTCCGGTCCCGTACCTGTACCTTCGTTCCCTTGATGTTTACCCAGCTCTCGTATGCGGCCACATGGCCCGGATCGTTGCTGTACATACGGGGGAAGATCGTGGTCATCCGTTCGTCGAAAATATATTCGATCTTGTGGTCCTTGATTTTGTATTTTCCGTCGGCCTTGTAATAGTTCGGCCGGGTTTCTTTGGTCCCGATGATGGGGGTATTGTAGTATTGTCCTTTCACCAGGGGGCGCTGGCCGTATTGTTCCCTTCCCAGGTATGGCAGCAGGTCGAAGACCGTTTCCGGGTTGTTCATGTCCATCGGGGGATTGGCGGCCGAACGTATGATGATCAGGGCATAGGAGGAATAACCGATCATGATCACGGCAATGGAAAGGATGACGGTATTCAGGACCGGTTTCTTATGCTTGTGGGTATAATGGATGCCGAATACGATGGCGGCGATCACAAGGAGTATGAAGAAGATCGTCCCGGTGTTGTAGGGCAGGCCGAAACCGTTGACGAACATCAGTTCAAAGTAAGCTGCCACTTTCACGAACCACTGGATAACGGCATATTGCAGGAAGGCCAGGATCAGGACGGATATGGCAAGGGAGTAAATCAGTCCCCTGACCGTTACCTTGTACTTCTTGAAATAATATACCAGAACGATGGCGGGTGCCGACAGCAGGTTCAGCAGGTGTACGCCGATCGAAAGCCCCATGAGGTATGCGATCAACAGCAACCAGCGGTTGGAATGCTTATCGTGCGCAATGTTCTCCCATTTCAGGATGGCCCAGAAGGTGACGGCAGTGAACAGGGAGGAAGTGCCATAAACCTCGCCTTCCACGGCGGAGAACCAAAAAGAGTCTGAAAAGGTATAGGCCATGGCACCGACAAAACCTGCACCGAGAACGGCCACCAGGTTCGCCGTGCTCATCTTTTCAGCGTCCGGCACCAGTTTCCGAGCAAGATGCGTGATGGTCCAGAACAGGAAAAGGATTGTAAAGCCGCTGGCCAGGGCGGACATAGCATTGATCGTACGGGCCGCAGTCTCCGGTGAGGAAGCGAAAATGGTAAAGAACCTGGCCATGATCATGAAAAAAGGTGCTCCGGGCGGGTGCATGACCTCTAGTTTATACGCGGTTGCAATAAACTCGCCGCAATCCCAGAGGCTGGCGGTTGGTTCTATGGTGAGAAGGTAAACTGCAGAAGCCAGCACAAAGGTTAGCCAGCCTGCCAGGTTATTCCAGAACTGAAATGGTTTTTTCACGGCTGCTGTGTTAGGGTTTATGGCCCGGGTATGTGATTAACTTGGCGAATTTAATGTTTTTTTATCATACCGGGAATTTATATTTTTCGGGAGCAACCATGGTAAGATTATCAAAAAAAGCCGGCGTTTTATGCCTTGCAGGATTGCTCCTGATCACGGCTTTCGAATCCTCCGCCCAGTTCTATAACCGTGGGGAGGACCCGGGGAGCCTGAAGTGGGAACAGATCCGCACCGAACATTTCAGGGTGATCCACCCGGTTGATTTCAGGCCAGAGGCCCGGCGCGCGGCACATCTCCTGGAATCGTATTATGAACCGAACGCTTCTTATCTCGGGCACCGGCCATCACCCATACCCGTGGTTCTGCACAATCGCTCGGTTCTGTCCAACGGTTTTGTTGCCTGGGCCCCCAAACGCATGGAGATGGTTACCACCCCGTATGCGAAAAGCTATTCCCAGGATTATATGGAACAACTGGTCCTGCATGAATTCCGGCACGTCGTACAGGTTGACAAGCTCAATCAGGGTTTTACAAAAGGCTTTTCTATCCTGATCGGGCAGGCGGGAACCGGCGGTGTCGCAGGGTTCATTCCCTTCTGGTTCCTGGAGGGAGACGCAACGGATGCCGAAACCCGTCTTTCGCACGCGGGCCGCGGCAGGCTTCCTTCCTTCGAAATGGAAATAAAAGCCATCCTTGCCGACAGGGACGGGCTCTATCCTTATGAAAAAGCCGTTTTCGGATCCTTCAGGGATCACATACCGAACCATTACCAGTATGGATACCAGATGGTGTCGCATGCCCGCAACAAATACGGGAACCTGTTGTGGGACGAAGTGTTGACCTACACGGCAAGACGGCCCTATACCCTGTACCCGTTTTACTTCGGCCTCAGGAAATACGCAGGCCTGTCGAAAACGGACCTGTACCGGGAGACTTTCGGGACCCTTCGCAGCTACTGGTCTGAACAGGCAGCGGGTAGGCTGGTTTCGGACGCATCCAGGATCAATCTCCGGGGATCGAAACACTACACATCCTACCGGTTCCCCAGGTATATCAACGATTCTTTGATCTTCGCCGAAAAAACGGGGATCGATCAGATTCCGGAATTCGTCTCCATCGACCCCACCGGGAAAGAGAAAAGGATCCATCGACCCGGATTAAACGATGCGGCGAACATCAGCGTAGCGAACGGGAAAATCGTGTGGACCGAGATCATCCAGGACCTGCGCTGGGCTCGCAGGAGCTTTTCCGTGATCAAGGTCTATGACCTGAAAACGCATTCGGAGCGCATTCTCAGCATGCGGACAAGGTATTTTGCGCCGGATTTGTCATCCGACGGGAAATGGATAGCAGCCGTGGATGCCGACGAGCAAAACCATTATTCTCTCGTGATCCTGTCCGAACGCACCGGTGAAGTTGCCGGGAAAATTGCCTCGCCTTCCAACGAATACCTTCAATATCCGGCCTGGGATGAGAAACGGAACCGGATCTGTATGACATCCCTGGGAGAATCGGGTAAGAAGATCGTCTCCTACGGGCTGGACAGCGGGGAATGGCTGACCCTTTTTGATGCCGGTTTCGAGGATGTTGCCGAGCTGTTCTGCCGGGGCGATTACCTGGTGTTCAGGGGAGCATTCTCGGGAATCGACAACATCTATGCCCTTAATCTCGAAAGTCTTGAATATCAAAGGATTACATCCTCAAGAATGGGGGCCTTTACCCCCGGTCTTTCTGCGAATGGAGACACTTTGATATACGCGGACTATACTTCGCAGGGGTACGATGTCGTAAAAATCTTGTTCAGGCCGCCGGAATTTATCCCACTCGATGAATCACGGGACCACAGTGAGCAGTTGAATCAACCCACCGAGGAAGAGGAATCCCGGGTACCCATTCCCGGGCCGGCCACGGAAAGCTACCCTTCCAGAAAATACCGTAAGGCCGGCAACCTTTTTAATTTCCACAGCTGGGCACCGTTTTATGTGGACATTCACGATCCGAGCATTGAGAACCTGGAGGCCTCCCCGGGAGTAATGCTGTTGTCGCAGAACCTGCTCAGCACGGCCACAACCATCCTGGGTTATGAATACAACCTGAAGCGAAGGGACCATTTCCTGCATGCCTCCTTCACCTATACCGGATGGTTCCCGGCGTTCGAGCTGTCGCTTGATTACGGGGGACTTCCATACATTGCTTCCCCCCCCGACACTTCCAGGGCCATTCCGGACGTTCAAACAGACCTGAGTCTGAAAACAGAGGTTTTCCTTCCGCTGAATTTAACCTACAACCGGTATATCATGGGTATGCAGCCTTCGGTGGAAGCCAGTTACAGCAGGGCCTACTTCTTTTACGACGAACCGGGGGAATACCGGAGCGGATTGACCTTCATGGACTACCGGCTCTATTTTTACAGCTATCTGAGAAAGGGAATGCGCGACATCCTGCCCCGCCTGGGGATGGCCCTTGATTTACGTTACGTGGATACGCCCTTCGAAAAGGAACAACTGGGCTCCCAGGTATTCGGTTCCGGCACCCTGTACCTTCCCGGACTGCTGCGGCACCAGACCCTGAAGGTCTTTGCCGGGGCACAGCAGCAGGATCCCGAGAATTTCCTGATGGGCAACCTGATGTCCATGCCCAGAGGCGTATACAACCACACGGCCACACAGCTTCAGAAGCTCACCTTCGATTATGTGTTTCCCATCGCATACCCGGACCTCAGGATATGGCATGCAGCCTATTTCAAGCGGTTCAGGGGCAGTGTCTTTTACGATTACGCTTACGGAAGGGGCGTATACATTCACGGCGAATCGGGCGGGTCTGTAAACCGGAGTTTTCAGTCCCTCGGCCTGGAACTGACCACCGACGTGCACCTTATACAGATCTTTCTCCCCTTCAATATCGGTGCACGGGTTGCCCTGGTGCCGGAGACCGGGGCAATCTCAGGAGATTTTATCTTTTCAATCGACATGAGCGGGTTGTAGGAATTTCATACGCCGGGTCAGCCTTTACAAAAGCCGGCAGGGTTTTAGTCCCCGCTGCTGAATTCGTACTTTACCGTGAAGTATCCGGGGTAATTGATATGCATGGCCCCGACCAGGATGGTGGGTTTAACCTTGACGCTCACCCTGGTCGGACGTTTCCCTGCATCCGCCAGGTTCAGCCCGAAATTGACCAGTGCCTGCCGGGAATCCCTGCTCAGGATATCGATCAGATCCGTATTCAGCCTCAGGGGAATGGTGGCTATACCTCCGTTAGCCGGGATTTCTATCCGCTGGTCCAATGCGCCGGATGCAATCTGCACATCGTCGATAAAGGCCATGTATTCCAGCTTGTTCAGGGCCGCTGTGGCCGGGTTGGGATTCTTGGCTTCGATGTTCAGTGTGAAGGCAAGGGGCAGTTCTCCATTCAGGATGGATGCCGAAATAATGGCCATGTCGGCAAAACCGATATCGCTGAAATCATGGATACGGCTGACATCGATTCCGGCAAGTTCGGGATTTTCCAGGGTCGTGGTTCGGAACTCGCATTTTCCAAGGGTGCTTACTTCCTTCAGGAAGCTGCAGGAATGCACGGTTAAGGCCAGCAGCAAAATCAGCAGTCCGGCTCTTGCGGGATTCGCTATTCTTTTCATTCGGTTTGTATCGGTCATTAATTGCTAAATTTACACAAAGATTTAGTTTCCCGGGGCACCGGGCGGTATTATTGATTCCATCATGAGGAAATTCTGGAACAACCTGGACGAACGGATACAGGAAAATGCAACGGGCATCCTGGGCACCATCGCCTTTCACCTGTTCCTGATCCTCCTGTTCCTGGTCTTCCGGATCTCCACCGAACGGCAACGCCTGGAAGACCTTATCCTGGTTGATTTTGAGGATGACCAGACCGAAGAGCAGATGGAATCGGAGGCTCCTGACCCGGAATTTGAGCAGCGGCTTGCCCGTTACCTGGAAGAACCCAGGACGAATGTGCCGGTGAATGTTGCCAGGCAAATCGACCATGAACTCAGCACGGAAGAATACGTGAAGGAGCTGGAGGAGGACCTGGATGCCAACCGGCCGGAAGAATGGCAGGAAAGGCAGGAGCGGCTCCGGGAGCTGGAGGAAATGGGGAATGCAGAGCTGGCCGTGGAAGGAGAAGACTCCACAGTGTTGGAGAAGGAGCCTTACCAGGGTCCCACCAATATCTACTACGAACTCGAAAACCGGTACTACCTGAGACTACCCGTTCCGGTTTACAAATGCCCCGGGGATGGACTGATCGAGGTGAAGATTGCCGTGGACCAGAGGGGCAAGGTGGTGCAGGCCGAGACCAACAAGCCCGGTGATACCGCCAATGAAATATGCCTGGCCGAGGCGGCCGTAACCGCCGCCCTGAAAACACGGTTCAATGCGGATTATTCCGCGCCGGTGAGGCAGATCGGTACCATTACCTACCACTTCATCGCACAATAATCCCGAAAAACCGGAATCATACCGGAGGTATTGCTGGAAAAGGCGCCTCTAAAAGATCGACACCTTCGGAATGTCAAAACGCTGCTACATCGCTAACGCAATGTCAGGCAGCTTGTTTGACAATCCCTCAGGTGC
>CAZNQG010000147.1:0-6597 GCA_964575235.1 uncultured Bacteroides sp. | reverse complement strand
GGCCCGTCCTGCTCGCAAACCTGCTGGCCTGGCCCCTGGCCTGGTTTACCATGAACAAGTGGCTGCAGAACTTCGAATACCGTGCCGATATGTCCTGGAAGGTCATCTGGCTCTTTGCCGCCGCGGGACTCCTTGCCCTGCTGCTGTCGCTGATAACGGTCAACCTGAAGACCATACGGGCCGCATCCTCCAATCCCGTGGATTCCCTGCGATATGAATAGAATCAGGTACCGCTCAATCCTGCCTGTAGCGCCGCAGTGACCTGTGGTACCGGTATTCGGTTTCGGGCTGCGGTTCCAGTTCCACCTTGTAGATGTTGAGATCGGGTGTATAGCGGACCATGCTGATGTAGGTGTTGATATGTCCCCCGTAATCGCTGATCCTCCGGAACCGGTAAGGTCCGAGCAGGGGATCGTTTTCCATCTCCTCCCCGAAATAGATCAGGTTGCTTCCGTACTTCTCCAGGGCGCTGATAAAGGTGTACATCAAATCGAAGCCGTATACGCTCAGGTTGTATCCACGCGGTGTGATGCGGTAAGGCTCGGTGCGGTATACCTCGTAGAACCGGCCGATGAAATACTTCATCTCCGGTTTGTTGTAATCCATGTAGAATGTAGTGTAATAGCTGATTCTCAGCTTGTGGAAGTATTCCAGGTCGATGTTTCGGAATTTGTTCCACTGCGGCATTCCGGAGACCTGTATGTCGTATTCCCCGAGCTGGTAGTACAGGGGACTAACCACCTTGCTGACGTAGGCCTCGTTGTCGGACGGGACGATCACAAGGTTTTCCTGCTCCTTGTTCAGGACGTGGGCCATATCCAGGATAACGCTGTCGTTCATGATCACTTCCTTGAATACCAGGTCTTCCAGGTCCGCCTTTTCGGAGATCCGCCGGAACAGTTCGTTCTTCAGGAAGCGGATCCGGTCGTAATCGTTTGAATCCCCGTTGTGTACCAGGATCATCGTTTTGTTGTAATAATCCGAGAGGTAATCGGCCCAGGCCCTGAACTCCACCTCGTAGGTCGGCGTTGTCTGGAATATCCAGGGATTATAGTAAACCAGTTCCCTCCCCGATGAGAACGGGGATACCAGGGGGATATGGTTCCTCCTGGCGAATTCCGCAACGATCTCCAGGCTCCAGAAGCTCACCGGTCCGATGATCAGGTTCATGTCCCTCATCTCCGGCTTCCGCAGGATTTCCCTGGTCCTGCTGCGGTTGCGTTCCGTATCGTATGTGTAAAGGGTTATGGAATATCCCTGTTTGCGGAGGGAATCGATGGCCAGCAGGGCGCCCTCGTAAAACTCCAGGTAACCGGTGATCCTGGGATTCACCGTTTGCTCCTCCTCTTCATCCGGATCCGTCAGCATCTGTCCCTCTTCCCCGGATACGTCCAGGGTGTCGCTTTTCTCGTCCCAGTGAAGGTAGAGCGGGAGCAGCATGGCCACCCGGATGGATCCGGGGATGGGCTCCGGCCTGACCCTCCGCATGCGCAGGGTCGACCAGAACGGGATCCCTATACTGTCGCTTTCCCCCGGGAGGGTATCGGTCCAGGCATAACGTTCTGCAGCCTCCAGGCTGTCCAGTTTCACGACCAGGCTATCCTCAAACGCTGCTTCCCCTTCCGCCAGTGACCGGTCCGTCCGCCTCGGGATCCGGATGTATTCATCGTACCTGAGCTCCCCCCAGCGCAGGTCCGGGTTGATCTTCTTGATTTCCTCTATGCTTACCCCGTACAGAGCGGACAGGCTGTAAAGGGTCTCTCCCTGGCGCACGTAATGGTAAACAAAACTATCGGCAGGGAAGTCTTTTTCGGCAGATGGCTCCCTGTGCCTGGGGATTTTCAGGACCTGGTTGATCTGCAAACTGGAGACCGTAACCTCCGGGTTTGCCCGCTCGATCTCCCTCACTTCGATGCCGTACTTCTTCGACAGAAAATAAAGGGTCTCCCCCTCCTTAACCACATGATAGATGTATTCGTCCGTATCCCTGATCTCAACGGATTCGTCCACAACCGGTTCGGCCGGTATCTTCAGGGCCATGCCGGTCCGCAGTCCCGCAAAAACATCCGGGTTTTCCGCGGCGATCACCTTCTGGGTCACGTTGTAGGCCTTGCTGATCCCGTACAGGGTTTCCCCTTCACGCACCACATGTATGTAATAAATCTTGCCTTCCAGGATGATCTTGTTTTCCGACCGCCGGACCGGGTATTCCTGCGCCCGGGCCTGCATGAGGGGGCCCTGGAGGAAAGAGCATATGAATAATATGGCAAGGGGAATTGTTCGGATCATATCGACCGGAGCCAGTTGTTTACATTGTCCTCGATTCGTTTCAGAACGTTCGAATAATCACCCCGGTGGAATTTTTCACCGGTGATATTCTCGTAAAGCTCGATGTACCGTTCGGTTACCTCGTTTACGAATTCGTCCGGCATTTCCGGCACGGTCTGGCCTTTGAGTCCCTGGAAATCATGATCCATCAGCCATTCCCTCACGAATTCCTTCGAAAGCTGCTTCTGGGGCAGGCCCTTGTCCTGGCGTTCCTGGTATCCTTCGGCGTAAAAATAACGGGATGAATCCGGGGTGTGTAACTCGTCGATCAGGTATATTTTCCCGTCCCGCTTCCCGAACTCGTACTTCGTGTCGACCAGGATCAGTCCCTTGTCTGCGGCCATCTTCGTTCCCCTTTCAAACAGCTTGCGGGTATAATCCTCGAGCTGGATGTAATCTTCCTCAACCACGTATCCCCTTTCCAGGATATCCTCCCGGGATATGTCCTCATCGTGACCTTCCTCGGCCTTGGTTGCCGGGGTGATGATGGGTTCGGGGAAACGGTCGTGCTCCTTCATCCCTTCCGGCATGGGGACCCCGCTGAGGGTCCTCTTGCCGGAATTGTATTCCCTCCAGGCATGGCCCGTAAGGTAGCCGCGGATCACCATTTCGACCCGGACCGGCTCGGCGTAATGCCCGATCGTCACGTTCGGGTCGGGGGAAGCAATTTTCCAGTTCGGCACGATGTCGGCCGTTGCATCCAGGAACTTGTTCGCGATCTGGTTCAGAACCTGGCCCTTGTAGGGGATACCCCTGGGCTGTACCACGTCGAAGGCCGATATGCGGTCCGACACCACCATGACCAGGTATTTGTCCCCGATGTTGTAAACATCCCTTACCTTCCCGTGGTAGATATCTTTAAGGCCGGGGAATTTGAAATCGGTGCTTTTAATTGCTTCCATTGAATTGTTCGGTTTTTATTGGGTTTGTGTTTCTCTCCCCTCCTTGTCCTCCTTGTCCTTCTTTTCCTCTTTCTTTTGTTCTCTTGCCTGCTCTTGCTCATAAGCTTTAACGATATACTTCACCAGTTTATGACGTATGATGTCCCTTTCATCGAAGTTAACGATTGATATTCCCTCGATCTTCTTCAGCATATCGATGGCCCGTAGAAGTCCCGAATCCATCCGGCTCGGAAGGTCGATCTGGGTCAGGTCCGCCGTCAGGATGAAGGTGGCATTCCGGCCCATCCGCGTCAGGAACATCTTCAACTGCATGGCCGTCGCATTCTGCGCCTCGTCCAGAATTACGAAGGCATTGTCCAGGGTCCGCCCCCGCATGAAGGCCAGCGGGGCGATCTGAATGGTATGGTCGTCCAGGAACTCCCTGAGCTTTTTCGACGGGATCATGTCGTTCAGCGCGTCGTACAGGGGCTGGAGGTAGGGATCCAGCTTTTCCTTGAAATCCCCGGGCAAAAATCCCAGGCGTTCTCCGGCCTCCACGGCGGGCCGGGTCAGGATGATCCGCTTCACCTGCCGGTGCTTCAGGGCCCGCACAGCAAGGGCAATGGCTGTGTAGGTCTTGCCTGTTCCCGCGGGACCGATGGCAAACATGAGGTCGGTCTCCGCGCATCTTTTCACCAGTTCCTTCTGGTTTACGGTCCTCGCCCGGATGGGCTTCCCGCCTCCGCCGTATAGCAATACATCGCCCGGGGCCTTGTTGTTTTCCAGGACCTCCTTTCCGTTCCCCTTCAATAATTCATCGATTTCCTGGTCGTCCGGATCGTCGGTACGCTGGAGGTAATCTACCAGAAAGTCGAAAATTTCTTCGAACCGGATCAGTTCCGTTTCCTCCCCCTTCAGGGTCAGCTCATTGCCTCTTGAGATGATCTTTATCCGGGGGAAACCCTCCTTGATCCTGTCGAGGCGGGAATTGTTAATTCCGAACAATTTAACCGGGTCAACCCCTTCCAGATAAATTTTCTTTTCGATCATCCAATATGCCCAATATTGATTACTTTTGGTTTATACAAATTAAATCGAAATTTTTGACTTCACAATAATTATTTCATCCGGGTTGACACCGCGTAAATGAGCATAGTTACTCTTACAACAGACTGGAAATCAGACGACTACTATGCAGGGGCCCTGAAGGGAAAGATCCTCAGCCGGTGTCCCGGGATACAGATCGTCGACATCTCGCACCAGGTCCCCTCTTTCAACATCAGCCACGCCGCATTTATACTCCGCAATTCCTTCCATAATTTCCCTCCCGGGAGCATACACATCATCGGGGTCAATACGGAGGGAAGCGTCGATATGCCCTTCCTGCTGGTGGAATACAAGAAGCATTTCTTCCTGGGAACCGACAACGGGATCTTCGGCCTGCTTTTCAGCGAGGAACCCGGTAAGGTCATCGCCCTGAAGGCGCCGAAGGAAATGCACAGTTTCACCAGCTTCAGCGTTTTCGCCGATGCGGCCTGCAGCATCGCCAGAGGGGAAAAGCCAGAATCGCTGGGCAATCCTGTAAAGGAATTCCGGCAGCGCATCCCGATACGCGCCGCCATCGACAAAAACGTGCTCAACGGATCGGTCATCTACATCGATTCCTTCCGGAATGCCATCACCAATATTTCCAGGGACCTGTTCGAGCGCGTCGGCGGGGACCGTGATTTCGAGATATTCGTGCAGAGCAATCATTACGTGATCCGGAAGATTAACCGGTTCTACCACGAAACCCCGCCCGGGGAGATCCTGGCGCTGTTCAACAGTGTGGGGCTCCTGGAGATCGCCATGAACAACGGCAACGTGGCGGACCTGCTCGGCCTTTCGACCAACTCCAGCGTTCGGGTGAAATTCGCCGAAACGGCGGAAAAGGAAAAAGCAGCATCCGGAGGGGGCAAAACACAAGAAAAAACAAAGAGCGGGTAAACAAACCGAAACAAGGGGGACAGCTTATGAACAGTATGGAGGATAAACTACAGGCATACCGCGAGTTGCTGGAGATCATGGACCGGCTCAGGGCGGAATGCCCATGGGACAAAAAGCAGACCAACGAGACCCTGCGGAACCTGACCATAGAGGAGACCTACGAGCTGGCGGACGCCATCCTGGAAGGGAATCCAGACGAGATCAAGAAAGAGCTGGGAGACCTGCTCCTGCACATTGTGTTTTACGCGAAGATCGGGTCCGAGAACGGGGATTTCGACATGGCGGACGTTGCCCGCAACCTGAATGAAAAACTGATCTACCGCCACCCGCACATATTCGGCGATACGGAAGTAAGCAGCGCCGACGACGTCAAGAAAAACTGGGAAGAGCTCAAAATGCGGGAAGGAAAGGCCGTCCTGCAGGGCGTGCCGGACTCCCTCCCCGCCATGATCAAGGCCTACCGCATCCAGGAAAAGGTGCGGGCCGTCGGCTTTGACTGGGACCAGCGCGACCAGGTCTGGGACAAGGTACGCGAGGAAATCGACGAACTGGCTGAAGAGGTTAAAAAGAACGAGATGGACAAAATGGAATCGGAATTCGGTGACCTGCTGTTCTCGGTTATCAACGCTGCCCGCCTCTACGGCATAGATCCCGAAACCGCCCTGGAAAAGACCAACCTCAAATTCATCAAGCGCTTCAACTACCTCGAAAAGAAAACCCTCAAGAAAGGCCGCAAGCTCAAGGACATGAACCTCGACGAGATGAACGGCCTCTGGGAGCAGGCCAAGGATTACGACTGATTTTCACCCCCTTAGGGCAGGCGAACCTCTCCGGCCACCGGACCGGAGTGCATTCCAAATGTTAAAATTTAAATTTTTCGTCAAAAAACAGCGATTCGACTGCTTACCTTTTTCGTTTTTACCGATTAAACAACAGAGAGCATGCTTAAATGGCCGGCAACAAAACCGATACGGTTACCGACCTCTACCGGATCGAGGTTGAAGACATCTGCGGACTGTGGGAAGTCCTCAAGGTATACGAGGATGATGACCAGTCCGTTTCCTATCCCTGGATAAAAGACCGGTTCAAATTCAACTTCCTGTCCGAAATGCTCTTTTTATGCCTGAAAGACGGCCGAACCATCCACGGTACATGGGAGCTGATCGCCGAAACCGACGAATCGCACGTAACGCATTCCATCGTGCTGAACGAATCCTATAAATTTGTGATCACCGACATCAGCGAGGACGACATGACCCTCCACGACGCCAGCAAGTACTACCTGCTGGTGAGAAGACTGTGATGTTAGGCGATTTAATCTGTTGACCCGCCAGGGCTCGAACCTGGACTCTTCTGATCCAGAGTCAGACGTGTTGCCAATTACACCACGGGTCAAAATGGG
>CAZNQG010000146.1:0-6608 GCA_964575235.1 uncultured Bacteroides sp. | reverse complement strand
GATCGGGGGAGGTAATGAAACCGGCGACGGCAGATGCAGCCGCGACTTCCGGGGAGGATAGGTAAACCTCGCCCTGCCCCTGTTTGCCTGGAAAATTCCGGTTCCCGGTGCTGATCGTTACCTCACCGGGACCGTTTTGCCCCACCTGTCCCGCTGCACAGCCCGCGCACCCGGCATTGGACACCAGTGCCCCCGCATCCTTGAACACCTCAAGCAGTCCCTCTTCAAGACACAGGTTCCAGATCCGGTCTGTGCAGGGCACGATCTTCAGGACCACCCCTTCTGCGACCTTACGGTCTTTCAATATCCCGGCTGCAGCCCGCATGTCCCCCATGCGCCCGTTGGTACAGCTCCCGATAAAGGCGGAATCGATCCGGATGCCTTTTATTTCATCCAGCGGTATGGCATCGTGCGGCTGCCCCGGCCTGGAGACCATGGGAACAAAACCGCCGGCATCCAGCTCGATCTCATCCGAATACACTGCGTCCGGGTCTGCTTCTACGGGATCGATCTTCCGGCATACCCTGGATTCACAGTACCGGATCACTTCGCTGTTCGGGGGGATCAGGATGCTTACAGCCCCCAGTTCGGTCGCCATGGACGCAACGGTGATGCGCTGGTCCAGCGTCAGGGAATCGACCCCGTCCCCGTAAAGCTCAATGGCCTTGCCCAGGAAGGTGCTGGCACCGTACCGGGAAAGCAGGTTGAGCACCATGTCCTTGGCGCTGATCCTTGCAGGCATCTTTCCCCGCAGGCTTATTTTCACCGTTTCCGGCACCTTGAACCAGACCTTTCCCTTGCTCCAGACAGCGGCAATGTCCTTGTCCCCCATTCCCTGTCCGAAGGCGGATACGGCCCCGAGAATGTTGGCATGGGAATCGGTTGACACGGCAGTGGCACCGGGGAATACCAGTCCCTCCTCAATCATCAGGTGGGTACCGATCCCCCGGTTGATATCGTAAACCTTGATCCCGTGCTCCCTCGCGAATCCCCTGCAAATGTGCTGATTGGCAGCGTACTTCTGGTCCGAACCGGTCGGGTTGCAGTCGAATGTAAAATAGGTCTTTTCCGGATCATCGATGCCGAGCTGGTTTTCCCGGATGTGTTTTACCACATTGGCGCCCCCGAAATCCCTTGCCGCACGGGCATCGATCTCCACATCCAGGATATCACCCGGCCGGACGGTATCTGCATTGCCGTGGGCGGCCAGGATTTTTTCAATGATGGTCATTCCCATGGTTCGAAATATTAAGCCGGGTGCCCGGTTGCGGGTCCCGGTTCGATCCGCTTCTATAATACAAAAATAAAAGGATTGTTTGAAAACAGGCACGACTCCCGTCGGAGGAAAATGTTAATTTTGCAGTTTCTTCGACGGACCATGACAGGGAACACGAAATCCAACATCTGGAAGCTCTACATCATCAAGATTTCCAAATGGTTCATGCTCTTCATGCCCTACATCGTTCCGTTCTACACTTCGAACAACCTGGACATGCACCATATCATGATACTCCAGGCCGTCTACTCGGTTTCCATCGTCGCCCTGGAAATACCTTCCGGGTATTTTGCAGACGTGATCGGGAGGAAACGAACGCTGATCCTGGGTACGGTGCTCGGAGCATTGGGGTATACGATATACAGTTTTTCTTACGGGTTCCTGGGATTCCTTGCGGCCGAACTGGTGCTCGGTTTCGGCCAGAGCTTCATCTCCGGTGCGGATTCCGCAATGCTGTATGATTCCCTGCTGGATGCTAAAAAGCAAAACGAGTACATCAAATACGAGGGCAGGATGGTATCCATCGGAAACATCGCCGAGGCCAGTGCCGGGATTGCAGGAGGTTTCATTGCCCTGATCAGCCTCAGGGCTAATTTTTTAGCCCAGGCGGGGGTCAACTATCTGGCCATACCGGTGGCCCTTCTCCTTGTGGAACCGGCCAAGCATCAACGCCTGAAAACCTTTACATTCAAAACCATTCTGCACGTTGTAAGGGATTCCCTTTTCATCAACCGGGAATTAAGGACCAACATATTTCTTTCCTCCATCATCGGCACGGCGACCCTGACTTTGGCCTGGTTCGCCCAGCCGTACTTCAAGCACATCGGTCTGCCGCTCACCCTATACGGTCTGCTCTGGACACTCCTGAACCTCACGGTGGGAGTGGCAGCCATGGCGGCCTATCGGGTGGAGAGCCGCGTCGGACCGAAAACCATGGTACTGGCATTTGCCGTCGGGATACCCGCAGGGTACCTCCTGCTGGGAACGATGGATTCAATGTGGGGACTGGTCATCCTGTTTCTGTTTTATATCCTGCGGGGATTAGCCACCCCCGTGCTCAAGGATTACATACACAGGCTGACTTCCTCTGAGGTAAGGGCTACAGTGCTATCGGTGCGGAACTTCATCATCCGGCTGTGCTTTGTCCTGGTCGGACCGGCCATGGGATGGCTGACGGATGGTTGGGGACTTCAGAACGCGCTTTTTTTTGGAGGATCGGTCTTCCTTGTCCTGGGCATCCTGTTTGCCATACTTTTCAGGAAGTTTCACACCTGAGCGGGAATGTATCCCCCTATATGTCAAAGCTTAACATATCCCAGGCCAGACTTACGTCCTGCGGCAAATCCGCTTCGACTTCCCTTGTGGTGCCCATGAGGTGGGAAACATGGGTCAGGTAGGCATTTTGGGGACGGACTTCCCGGATCACCTCGAGGGCCTGTTCGAGGTTATAATGTGAAATATGCTTTTTCCTGCGCAGGGCGCATACGGCAAAATGCCTCACCCCCCGTATTTTGTCTATCTCGGCAGACGGAATGTGGTTGGCATCCGTGATGTAGGCAAAATCACGGATGCGGAAGCCCAGTACGGGAAGCCGGTAATGAAGCGCACGGACGGGGATGACCTCCGTATCACCGATACGGAACGGCGAAAGGTTGTCAATGGTATGAAAATTGACCTGCGGAATGCCCGGGTACTTGCGTTCGGCGAATACATAAGGAAAGCTGTGCTGGAGTGCACGCAGCACCCGCTCCTCACCGTACATTTCCATGGGGCGGCTCTGGATGAAATTAAAGGCGCGAATATCGTCGAGTCCCGCGACATGATCCCTGTGCTCGTGGGTGTAGATGACCGCATCCAGGCGCTTCACTCCCGCTCGCAGCATCTGCTGCCTGAAATCCGGTCCCGTGTCGATCAGGATAACCGTGCTGCCGTCCTCGACCAGTATGGAGGACCGCAGCCGTTTGTCCCTCGGATCTTTGGAAAGGCATACCGGGCAGCTGCAGGCAATGACCGGCACTCCCTGCGATGTCCCCGTGCCCAAAAATGTAACCTTCATTTGTTCTTCCTGTCTTTCAGATCTTTCCGGAAGGCTCCCCATCCCGAACAACGATACCAGCAACACGGTTGAAATTAATAATAAAATGGGGATATCGCCGTAAAAAACCTGAAGGTTCGGATCAAAAGGGTAAATTTACACAGAATCTCTTTTCCATCATGCCAGCGAAACTGTACCTGGTCCCCGTAACGCTGGGGGAATCCCCGGTGCGGAATGTAATCCCGGGCCTTTCCCTGGACATCCTGAAGCGGCTGGACGGATTTGTGGTCGAGGACCTCAGGTCCGCAAGAAGGTATCTGCGCAAAGCGGGTATGACATCCCCCTTCGAGAACCTGGATTTTTTCATCCTCAACGAGCACAGCCGGGATGAAGACCTCGGTGAAATGCTGGCAGCCCTGCATGCCGGGAAATCACTGGGAATGCTGTCCGAGGCAGGCGTGCCTGCCGTGGCGGACCCGGGTTCCAGGCTGGTAGCACTGGCACACCGCCAGGGCGTGGATGTGGTTCCCCTGGTGGGCCCCTCTTCCATCCTGATGGCCCTGATGGCCTCCGGTATGAACGGGCAGTCCTTCCGGTTTCACGGATACCTCCCTGTGAAAAAACCGAAACGGCTACAAAGCATCCGGCAGATTGAACGCGAAGCCCTTGAAACCGGTACAACGCAGATCTTCATGGAAACACCCTACCGGAACATGAGCCTGATGGAAGATCTGATGAAACACTGCAGGGATGAGACCCTGCTGTGTATAGCCGCGGATATCAGCCTGGATTCCGAGTTTATAAAAACAAAAGCCGTTCATGAGTGGAGGAACAACACCCCCGGGCTTCACAAACGGCCTGCCGTCTTCCTGCTGGGCAGTCCCCCACCAACTATTTGACCGGCACCACGCTTTCAATCTCGACATCGAATACCAGTGTGCTGTAGGGCGGGATCGGTCCCGTCGCTACATCCTGATATCCGAGCTGGTAGGGAACGATGATCTTCGCACGCGTACCGTTCTGCATTAATTTCAGGGCCTCATCCCATGCCGGTATGTAGTTCGTTGCCGGCATGTCCACCGTAAGGACGTTGCCGCCGATGTTCGTGTCGAAAACCCTGCCGTCCAGAAATGAACCGGTATACCAGACCTCCACAACGTCACCGTTCTGTATGTACTCGCCCTCTCCTGCCGCTATCTCGATGTAGTACAAACCGCTCTCGGTTACCAGCGGCTTTTCGATCCCCTTTTCCTGCATGTAAAGGATGATCTGGTTGGTCTGGAACGTTTCGGGATCGTTGAATGCATGGATCAGGTCGATGGTGTAGATGTGGGTTGAATAGGCCGGGGAAAGGTCGGTGGACATCTTGCCAAAACCATTTATGTTTGAAGGCAGGATCATCTTGGCCTTTCCGCCTTCGCGCATGTAGGGGAACCCTTCGTCCAGGCCCGGCACACCGGTATAGCCGACCTTGAGGCGCAGGGGACCGTAAATGTAGTTAGAATTATAGATGCCGTTTTCTTCGGCCACCTCCTGATAGCTGGTCCCGATAACCGTCCCGTCCACCAGCTCTGCAATATAATCGAAGTCCACCCAGTAATTCTGGCCGGCCACGGTTCCCGTGCCTTCCGTAAGTTCTATGTAATAAAAGCCCGAAGCCGTGGGCTGCAAGGTATCAAGGTCGTTGTCCACGAGGTATTGTTCCAGCAGCCTCATCTCCTGTTCCTTTAACTCCTCGTCGTTGTCCTTGTCGCAGCCCGGGAAAAAAAAGGGCATGGAAAGCAGGAAGATAAGGGATAAAAATTGGTTATGTCTTTTCATGGTTCATATTATTTAACAGATGATGCCCTAATAAACTGAATGGTTGCTTTTTCATACCATAAACGCGGCAAAAATCATAAAATTACACGGGGCCCTCCGCTTTCAGCAATTCAACTTCATAGACGATGATGGACCTCGCGGGAATTCGGTTTTCATCGCCCAGCAAACCATATGCAAGATGCGGGGGTATGATGAAACGGGCCTTTTCGCCCTTACGCAT
Organism: uncultured Bacteroides sp.; assembly: GCA_964575235.1. GTDB lineage: Bacteria > Bacteroidota > Bacteroidia > Bacteroidales > SM23-62 > SM23-62. The sequence goes on along the minus strand of CAZNQG010000146.1, from coordinate 1,256 downwards.
CATTTCCACCCCCTGTTCAATTCCCGAAATCTCCTGGCTTTTGCCCAGCATGAACTCCTTGATCCCGTCCTTTTCAGAGGAATAGCAGAGGGTCCCGTCCAGGAGGCTGACCCGGTAGTCGATGCTTACCCTCATACCCGTTTCAGCAGGTGTTCCATCGGTATGCTCATAGATCTCATAAAAAAGCCCGGATTCGGTAACCTGCATTTCCCAGCCGCGTCGTGCAGCATAACTCCGGATCAGGTCCACATCCTTCCTCACCAGGAATTTGTTGATCCTCAGGAGCATTTCCTTTTCCTCCTTCGGTGTGATTTCGGGAGGCTGTTCTTCTGCGGGAGCCCTCCTGCAAGAATCCGGCAGCAGAATTCCCAGGCCAAGCAGGATGACCAGGCTCCACAGGCTATGGAAGGCGGTTGATTTCATCCGAGTATTCGGCGATGTAAGATTCAAACTTCCGGATCGTCTCTTCAAGGCTGTCGTACGATTCTCCTCCTGCAGCGTTATGATGCCCGCCACCGTTGAAGTACTTCCCGGCGAAATGGTTGATGGCGAAATCGCCCTTGGAGCGGAAGGATATCTTGACGTGTTTCTTTTTCTCAAGGAAAAGGGCGGTGATCCGGATGCCGCGGATGGAAAAGGGATAATTGACGAAGCCTTCCGTATCGCCGGAAATATGGTCGTAACGTTTCATTTCTTCCCGGCTCAGGTAAATATAGGCTGTCCGTTGCTCGGGCAGAACAACCATTTTTTCCATCAGGCTGAAACCCAGCATCCGCATCCTTTTCTCGGTAAAATTATCGTAAACCAGTCCGTGGATGCGGTCCTTGTCAATACCGGTTTTGAGCAGTTCGGAAACAACCAGGTAGGTACCGGGATCCGAACTGTTGAAGCTGAAACAACCCGTATCGGTCATGATCCCGACGAATAGGCATTCGGCAACAGTCCTGTTTATACTCTCACTGCCGTCAAGTTCAAGCATCATCCTGTAAACCAGCTCGGCGGTGGAGCTTGCTGTTGGATTGGAGATCAGGTGATCCGTAAAAGCGGCCGGGTTGGGATGATGATCGACCATTATTTTCAGTACATCGGTCTTTTCCAGGACCCGGTTTATATCACCGAGCCGGTCCGGTTCATTGAAATCCAGGCAGAAAACCAGGTCGGCATTCTGAAGGGCTTCCACCACCTGCGGTTTTTGTTCCCTGAAATCCATGATCTGCTCCGCACCCTTCATCCAGGTCAAAAACTGTGGTATCTCG
>CAZNQG010000145.1:0-6638 GCA_964575235.1 uncultured Bacteroides sp. | reverse complement strand
GCAAAAATACTGAGGGGCCGGATCCTGCGGATATAGCGCATCTGGACCACCAGCGTCCCGGCAGCCAGCAGGTGGTACAGGAACATCAGCAGGAAACCGAACCAGATGTATTCACTGAGCTTTTCCAGGTTCCCCAGCTCGGCGAAATTCAGCACAAGCGGTTTCATACGGTTGTACATGGCATAGTCAAAAACCAGCCAGGCCAGGAATACAAGACCCAGTATCCCGGTGACCAGGCTCAGAACCGCAACGGTTTTTTTATTCAGCTTTCCCATAATGGTTATGTTTTGATGATCCTGTGATGTAAAATACTTCATCCACCCTCACCCCGAAGTAATCGGCCAGCTTGAAAGCAAGAAGGGTGGAAGGTATGAACTTGCATTTCTCGATCGAGTGGATGGTCTGCCGTGTTACCCCCACCTCCCTTGCCAGGGCTTCCTGTGAGATATCCCCTTTTTCGAAACGAAGTCGGCGGATGTGGTTGTTAAGCTTCATGATATGTATAGTTTAACGCAACAAATGTAATATATATTATACATTTTGTCAAGTATATTTTACATATTATTTAAAAAAATTTGCGCTCTTGCCATGGATACATGTATGCATCATTCTTCGTACATTTACGGTTATGGGAAAATCCCGCACTACGATGAAAAAATACCCTGTATACCTGTGCCTGGCGGTCCTGGCGCTCCTGAATGCCTGCGAACCGTCCCACCGGCTGGATGATTTCCTCCGCCCCGCACCGGTCGAACCCCTTGCAGAGGTCATGCGCACGGCAACTCCGCTCGGGTATTTCGCCATGGTCGCCATGGCCGACCAGATGGGGTACAGCATCCCATACGAGAAAATCTCCCTGGCGGAAGGCTTTTCCCTGATACGGATCGTCCCCGGGAAGGAATTCCCTCTCGCTTACCAGGATGAATCCTGCCGGGAGGTCCTGGTTCTTGCCTTCGCTGCCGATGAGGATTTCTCCATACTCAGCATCTTCTACATCTGCGAAGGAAAGTCCGGCGGTGAGGTGGAACGGATCCTCGAACTTCACACCATGCCCGTACTTGAGGAGGGGGGCAGGGTCAAGGCTGTATTTGCCAGCCAGGACATCCACGTACGCGATAGTGTGGAACTGAGCCTCCATATGGGGCCCGGCAACATAGCAATCGATCTGGAGCGTGTAGAAGCCCCGAATCCAGAAAACGAGCTGGCCGCTATCAAACAGAATGCCTGGATCATCGAGGTGAATCCCGCCGGCACCTGGGAAAACTTCCTGGACGACAGTTATACCCTTATCGGGGGAGAGCAGGATGTATCCGTCCTGACCGGAGAAAAATACAGCAATACCTCGGTCATCCAGCTCGCCATGATCGAAACCGTTCTCCGGCCCGAATGCATCCTGGCACCCGTTGAGGGACACGCCCTGCTGCGCGAGGTCGGTGTTGAGACAGCCGGGGAGGAATCCATGGATGACCTTGTGATCGGGACGGTATTCTATCACTTCACGGACGATTGCACGGGCGAGGTGACCATTCCCCTGGCTACCGGGAATTTTATATCTTCGACGGGTAAAAAGGTTGACCTTGAATTGCTGGAATGACCTTTAGGGATACCCTCGACGGCTGAAATCCCAAACCTAAGGCAATCGATCATGGACTTCCAGGAACAAACCACCCTTGGCCGCACGGGACTGATCGTGGGCCGGCTGGGCATTGCATCCAGTTACGGTGCACCGGCCGAGGCCTATGAAGAGGCCTTCGAGAGGGGATGCAATTATTTTACGGTCGGAAGTTTTCTCCAGGGGCGAAAGGAAGGCATGGTCCGGGCGATCCGGAACATCGTTGCCCGCGGAAAAAGGGATGAACTGGTGGTATCCATGGCCGAGTATACCCACAGCCGCCTGTTGGGCCATCCGCATTTCATGCGGGGACTGAAAAAAATGGGACTGGACCATGTGGACATCCTGTTCCTGGGGTACTACCCGTCCAGGCCGAGGGAAGGAATACTGAAATGGGTCCGGGATCTGAAGGAAAGGGGACTGGTACGGTTCGTCGGAATATCCTCGCATAACCGGTCCGTGTTTCCACGCCTGGCGGAAGAGGGTCCGATCGATGTTTTCCACATTCGTTACAATGCGGCAAACAACGGAGCCGAGAAGGATGTCTTTCCATTTCTTCCGGTTGAGAGCAAACCGGGTATCGTCGCCTATACCGCTACACGCTGGGGACAATTGCTGAAAGAAAGCAGAATGCCGCCGGGGGAAGCCCCGCTGAAAGCCTCCGACTGCTACCGCTTCGTGCTGAGCAATCCCTTCGTGAATATTTGCCTTACGGGAACCCGGACCCTGGAAATGATGCGCGAGAACCTGGAGACCCTCGAACTGGGACCGCTGAGCGAGGCAGAGATGGAACGGGTGCGCAGGATTGGAGCCTATGTTTACGGGAAAGGCCGGAACTAGCCGGTAAAAGAAAGAAGGATCCAGATGATCACCAGGACCAGGGCGATCCACAGGGGAATGACAAAATGATACAACAGGGGGCCTGTCCTGCCCGTTTCCTTCCGTGTCAGTTCGTCGTATAGGGATATATACCGGAAGAACAAAAGGGTTATAAGAAAAATTTGGACCCGGGTCCCGCTCTTGGAAACCTTCCCCGCAATGATCATCAGGGCGGTGATCGACCAGACGATGCAAACCAGGGCAACGATCATCAGTATGTCAATGGCATTCATCGCAGGGTCCCGATCTCAGAGTTTTTTTCATGTATCAGGCTGTCAAATTTAGAGGATTATTACTTAATTTTCCAGGATTAACGGAAAATAATCCATTTCATATGGAAAAAGAATCAGCCGGAGCACTTTTTGGGAAGGGATTGAATTGCGCGCAATCCGTCCTGGCATCCAAAACCGACATTACCGGGCTTTCCGTCCCGGATTCACTGCGGATCGCAACGGGATTCGGCGCCGGAATGGCCGTCATGCAAAAAACCTGCGGGGCGGTGACGGGAGCCTATATGGTAATCGGGGCAAAACACGGGCGGACCGATCCCGGGGACGGGGAGGCCAGGGACCGTACATACCGGCTCATGGAGGCATTTAACCGCAGCTTCCTGGAACTTCACGGGAGCCTGAACTGCAGGGAACTGCTCGGTGTGGACCTCAAAACAGAGGAAGGGGAGCTGGAGGCCGAACAGGGAGATTACTTTGAAAAGAAATGCCGCAGGTTCGTCGAAGATGCCGAAAGGATCCTCGATGAACTCCTGTAACCATGCCGGTCGATCCAGTCAAAATATACCGGTCAAAAGCGGCCTCCTTCGAGGCCGAAATAAAGAAAATACGTAAACTTAACAACGGGTACACGGCCATCCGCCTTTTTCTGTTTGCGTTTGCCGTCTTCCTGCTTGCCTGCTTATTTTCTGCGGATCCCCTTCTGTCAATCGGAATTCGATGGAACCGATCGCGATGAATAAGGATCAAATCAAGCTCGACCGGTGGGGACGAAAAGAGATGCGGGGACATATAACGGGACCCCTTATCATAGCCCTGTTTTTTTTCCTTGCTGCCGGAAGGCTTGACCTGTACAGGGCCTGGACATGGGCCATCCTGACCCTGCTTTACTACCTGGCCGGCGGACTGGTTCTTCTCAGGATCAATCCGGGATTGCTGAACGAACGGGGCAACTGGGACCGTAAAAAGGATACCAAGGCATGGGATAAAATCATTCTATGGATTTTCGCAGGGGTCGGGTTTTACGGTCACGCGGTCCTGATGGCCCTGGATGTGGGAAGGTTCGGCTGGAGCAGGCTCGGTAGCTGGTTCATTCTTCCGGGGGCGATCCTTTACACGGCTTCGTTCATCCTGGTATACTGGTCCATGGCTGTGAATGAAAATTTCGAGACAAGCGTCAGGATACAATACGAGAGGGATCACAAGGTGGCTGACAGGGGACCGTACCGAATCGTCAGGCATCCGGGGTACGCTGGACTCATCATCGGAAATTTCGGTTCCGCAATGATCGTCGGTTCCGCTTATGGTTTGATTACCGCATCCGCTACCCTGCTGATCCTCCTGGTCCGGACATGGATGGAAGACCGGACCCTGATGCAGGAACTGGAGGGTTACCAAGAATATGCAGATTCAACCCCCTACCGGCTGATACCATTCCTCTGGTAAATTTCCGCGGTCACCAGCAAATGGCCGGTGCATTCTTCTCCAAAGGCAGGCTGCCGGAAGTGCGGGCCTGCAGCATCACTATCGCACGAATCAATCAGAAGGAATAAGTCAGCCCTATCCCCAGGACCTCCTTAAACTGTACGGCTGAATTAAAGGGCTTACCGGCATCATCGGTAAAGGTCACATCCTGGTCGTAAATCATCTGGGTGGATATGTTGGCCGAGAAGAATTTATTGATCTTGAACCAGATCGCCATATCCCAGTTCACATCCACCACGGCAAAGTCCCTGTATGGTGTGAACAGGGAAAGGGTCGTGGTCAGGGAAATGTTCTTGACCAGCTCCTTGTTGAAAGCAACCATGAGATCCATCCCTCCCCTGAAGCGTGCCTTCTGACCGGGCTCCACACCATATGCGCCCCGGGCCGAGAGTGAATCGTCCAGCACGATGGTGGTTTTGCCGTTCAGCGGTGAAAAGGTAAAGGAGAAAGACTCCTTGTCGGAGAATTTATGGTTGTAGGTTATCCCGACGCCAACCTTCGAATAGGCCGGGGACATGAATGCGGAAATGAAAATGCTCGAATCATCTTCATACTTGTAGCCGTTTGTAAACTGTGTACGTAAACTGGCCATGGCGGATGCATACCATTTATTACTGATCCTGTAACCGTACCGGCTCAACAAGACGAGGTTGTCATCCGTTTTTTTGAAGGATTCCCCGTCCTTTCCGATACGCTGGGTCCCATAACCCGCGTCAAGCACGGTCTGCCAGAGTTGGGATTGCTTTTCGTACTTGAATCCGTAATTCAGGATACCGTTGAATGAGATCGAAGGATCTCCCCCCGCGGCCCAGTTCGAAAGGCCTACCTGTGAAAAGGTAATACCGGCTTTGCCGGAATGGCTCCAGTAACTGGTATCCCCGTTTTCCTGGGCATACACACTCCATAAGGCTGAAGTCATCAGCGCCGACAGCATTGCAAGTTTCAGTGTTCTCATTTCCGTACACTATGATTTTCAGCGCGAAGGTAATACAAGAAACGGGAAACCAAAACGGATTTTGGTAAAACGAACGATTACGGCGATCTACAGGCCGGTTTTTTTCCCGGAGAACGATGTTCCGGCAATGGTTCCCTGGGATGGGATACGGGATTTCAGTCCCTCTCCGGGGCCAGCAAATCCAAAAGCCAGCCGGCAGCTTTTTCTCCCAGGATCATCGGAAGGATGCAGATCCCTCCCCTGGTTTCACGAATTTGCTCCTCCGTCATTTCGCGGAACAGGGATCCGTTTTTTTCATCGAAATTTTTCATTTTATATCTTTTTACAGGGTTTATACATGTATTTATGCCGGGGAAGCCGGATTCTATGTTAAAGTCGGCATAATATTTTGTGGCGGCCGCAGTTCTCCTTACATTTATTCATCCATGCCAAACCGTAAGAAATGAAAACAGAAATTACACGCCGCACCTTTCTAGCGAAAGGCTCCATGGCCTGTGCCGGATGCGCCTTGCTCGCGAGTGGCGGGGACTCCCTGGCAGCAACCGGACCGGTCAGCGAAACCCTGGATCCTAAAGAATTCACCTACTGCGGTTACAAGTGCACACCGGAATGCCCGCTGCTGAAAGCAACACAGGCTAATGATGCTGAGATGAAAAAGAAGGTATTCGAGGAATGGGGTGCTGCCGAGCAGTACGGGATCGAATTTGACCCGGAAACCTATTTCTGCCACGGGTGCAAGAACGTGGACAGTCCCAAGGGATTCCCGGTACGGCATTGCACCATCATACCCTGTGCCCAGGAAAAGGGTTTCGATTGCTGCTTTCAATGCAAGGAACTGTCCGCCTGCGACAAGGAGCTCTGGGAAAAATTCCCGAAACACCGGGAATACGTCCTGGGCCTGCAACAGAACTACTTTTCCACAATGGAATAACAGGATTGCTTCCGCATCTTCACCATGCGAAATCCTTTCCTTCAACACAATATTTCCGGTTTAAGTTGCATTATTAGGGTATCATGTCCAGCATTCTCAAGGTAAGGGACCTGTCCAAAATCTACCGGAAAAGCAGGGTCGAGATCCCGGCCCTGAACAACGTCAGCTTCGAACTGGAGGAAGGGGCTTACCTTTCCATCGTGGGAAAATCAGGCTCCGGGAAATCCACCCTGCTGAACCTCGTAGGGGGACTCGACCGGCCTACCTCGGGCAGCATTCACATCAACGGGAAGGAACTGGGAGCGATGAACCGCTACCAGCTGGCACTCCACCGGAGGTTTGCGGTCGGGATGATTTTCCAGTCCTTCAACCTGATACCCAACCGGACTGCACTGGAGAACATCGTACTGCCCCTGGTCTTTGCTGGAGTCCCAAGGCGCCAAAGGAAACAAAAAGCCAGGGAGTTGCTGGAACGGGTTGGACTCGAAGGCCGGATGAACCATCTGCCCTCCGAGCTTTCCGGGGGAGAAGCCCAGCGTGTTGCCATCG
>CAZNQG010000144.1:0-6647 GCA_964575235.1 uncultured Bacteroides sp. | reverse complement strand
TCCATCCTACCTTAGGCCTTATATGCAGTTTCTGTTCGTCAGGCCGGGATTTTGCCGCCGGCTTCCTTCGGATTCCACCTCGCGATGGACACCCTTGCCTTAAGCTAACGTTTCCTACTGTCAAGGTACGTTCGGGACTTGCACCCTATAGTTATCGCCCATGCCGGGCGAACTTAAAAACGGCCGTCCCTGTGGTTGCCGGGCGGCCGTTTCAAATGCTTTCAGAGAGACTGTTATTCCGCTTTTTTGTAGATTCTGACCCAATCCACCTCCATCGATGCCGGGAGCTGGTGTTCCGGAACCCCGTTGGTAACACCGGCACTGATCACAAGGTACATGGCTTCCTGCGGGATTCCCCTGGTTTGTTTCAAAATCACCTTTTCATTGATTTTCCATACGATCTGCTGGGGCGTCCATTCAACCGAGTAGATGAAAAAGTCGGATGTTAATTTACCCGCACCCTTCTTGACCACTTTTTTTTGTACTCCGCCTTTTTCGGCGATGTTTCCCCAGAAATTGCCGTGGAATATCTTGCCTTTCTCAAGTTTCGCAACATCCACATGGGGTAGTATCTTGTCGGCGACCATCCAGATGGCCTGGCGTATGGGGGCCTGGCTCATCCTGACCTTGGCGCGTACTTTCCCGTATTGCTGCCGGAAGCTTTTCCCCGTGGAAATGAGTCCCGAGGTATAATCAAAGTCCTGGTTTTTAAAGCCCATGACCGGGTCCCAGGCCATTCCGCTGACCTGTTCCTTACGGGTAACGATCTTCAGCACGGATTCGGACAGCTCGAGGTTCCTGCCTTTGGTATATGTGTGCTTGTCCCCCGGCAGGGAATAGGTATCCTTGAGTAATTTCTCCCCCCAGTAATAGTTGGTCATCCATTTGCCCCTATCCAGGGATCCTTCCGTAAAGTCATCTTCGAAGGTGAGCTCCCATTCCTTGAGTTTGTCGAACTCGTTCTTCTTCAATAACTTTTGGTACCAGATTAGTTTTTCGGATTTTATAAGTTCCAGGTATTCCTGTTCCTGCTTGTATTCTTTTGACTGTTCGTATTTCGCCTGCGGCTTCAGGGCCATGTATTCCTTGACTTTCTTGAAATCTTCCGAGGCAAGGAAATCTTCAAGTTCCTTGAGCCTGTTGAGCTTTTCCGAGCCCTTCACCTGCTGGTAGGTCTTTAACTTTGAAGATTCCTTGAACTTGTAATATTTCTTTAGGGCTGCGGATTTTTTAAGCCCCAGGTATTCCCGTTCCTTCCGGTATGCATCCGATCCCTTATATTCCTTGCCTGCGGATCGCTTCGCGGAGGTGAATTCGCCGGACTTAATGTACGCTGACAACTCCTCGTATTTTTTCAACTCATCCGATTTGTCGGTTTGCTTGTACTCCTCCAGTTCCCTGGAATCTTTTACCTTGAAATAGGTTTTGATATCACCGGAATTCTTGAGCGCCTTGTATTCCTTCTCCTTTTTGTATTCTTCGGTATTCTTGAATTTCTGTGACTTGATGGCCTTCACCCTGCCTTTAAATTCACTGGAGTTGACGATCTTGTCAAGTTCCTGGAACCTGGCAAGCTCCTCGGACTTCGCATAGGCAGTGAATTCCTTGTGATCCTTTATCAGAGCAGCTTCATCCGATTCGATCTTGGCGGTAGCTGGTATACCCATTTTAATTGGTTTTGAATACAGTTATTACAAAGTAGTTAAAGATATAAAAAATATGGAATATCATCCGGTCCTTACCATGTCCTATAACGGCGTCCCTTTAAGTAATAGTGTACGCCGATGCTGATTGCAAGGTACTGGCTGTAGGCACCGATAACTCCCTTGATCTGCGCAAATCCATTGAGGTCCTTCGAAACGATCATTTCAATGCCGGTCCCGATGTTCAGCGCCGGCATCAGTTTGCTTGAAGCGTCTCCCGATTCGTACGAACTCCTCAGGAATGTGAGGTTGGACCCGGCAAGGGCATAGAAAAGAATGGTTTTCTCGGTTGCCAGGGTGAAGGTAACGTCGGCATCGATGCTTCCAAAAAGCGTTGTTGCCATTCCGAAGGTGTTGTGCTGCCGTTTGCCCGGCATATAGAACGAGAGCTCCGGAACAAGCCAGAATTTGTCTCCGAGTTCAACCACCCCCCGCGCCGTTAGCGCGGGATTTCCGGTTTTATGGTCGTCGTCCTCGATCCCCGTGCTGAAGGAAAGTCCCCCCCCGATACGCGTAAACTGGGCGGAACAGGGTAGCGAAAAGGCGAGCAGGAAAAGAAATGCGGCGAAAGGGGGTTTTTTTATGCTGAGGTTCATGGTTCTCAGGGTTGATGGGGTTTAAAAATCTTCCCCGGAGACGGAGCGGTCCTTATCCTCCTTTATTCTCACGATGAGTCCTGCAAAGAGGCTGAACTGTGAAGTGGAAAACTCATTGAAGGTGAAATCTGCGCTGGAACCCAGGGTGTATCTCAATTCAACGAATGGAGACAGGACATCACCCAGGTTGAACCGCAGGCCGGCACCCACGTTGAGCCCGAGTTTCACCATTGTTTGTTTATCCTTGAAAGGATGTCCCAATTCAACTTCGTCGCGCTCTCCGGTGATGGTGGCAAAGCCAAGACCCATCAGGCCGTAACCTTCGAAAATCCCCCGGTCCATCAGGACGTAATTGCCGTCAAGGTTTAGGGTCCACCAGCTGAATTTCTGCGTACCCAGCGCCGTGTTGATCTTGTGTGGAAGATAATACAGTGCGTTGGGGGTCAGCTTGATTTTATCGTTGACCCTGTAAAGGGCATATACCCCAAAACCCGGTTCCTTCACCCGGGAGGAATAGGCGGCTTCTATCCCGAGGTGTGTGAGTTGTCCGAAAACCATTGCAGGCAGCAACAGCAGCAGGGTATGGGTTATGAACTTCTTCATTGGATGGATGTTCTTGATGATTCCATTTCAAAAATATAAAAGTCATTCCGTTTACAACCACCGGGGACATAAAATTCCTGCTGTATTATGTGAAAAATGCTAACTTTGTCAAGGCTGTATCATCATCCAAAAATTACTTAAATGGCTCAGATTAAAGGAGAAATCATCCAGGTTATCGGCCCGGTCGTCGACGTCATCTTTGAAAAATACGGCGATGACCTACCCCAGATCCACGATGCCCTTGAGATCAAAAGGCCCGATGGATCTACCCTGATCGTTGAATGCCAGCAGCACATCGGAGAAAACACCATCCGCACCATTGCGATGGATTCAACCGATGGCCTGCAGCGGGGCATTGAGGTCCTGGCTACCGGTTCGTCCATAAAAATGCCGGCCGGCGACCAGATCCGCGGCCGCCTGCTCAATGTGATCGGGGACGCCATCGACGGGATGGAACCTCTGGATAAGAAGGGCGGGTATGAGATCCACGGCGAGCCGCCTACCTATGAAGACCTGACCACCGAAAAAGAGGTGTTTTTTACCGGGATCAAGGTGATCGACCTGCTTGAGCCTTATTCCAAGGGAGGGAAGATCGGGCTTTTCGGTGGAGCCGGTGTCGGTAAGACGGTAATCATCATGGAGCTGATCAACAACATTGCCAAACAATATTCGGGTTTATCCGTCTTTGCCGGGGTTGGTGAGCGCACCCGTGAAGGAAACGACCTGCTCAGGGAAATGATCGAATCGGGCGTGATCAAATACGGAAAAGAATTTGAAAAGAGCATGGAAGAGGGAAGCTGGGATCTTTCCAAGGTAGACCGGAAAGCCCTGTCGGAATCCCAGGCCACTCTGGTCTTCGGCCAGATGAACGAACCTCCCGGAGCCCGTGCTACGGTGGCCCTGTCGGGGCTCACGGTTGCAGAATCCTTCCGCGACGGGGATGAAAAGAGCGGGGGAAGGGACATCCTGTTCTTCGTCGACAATATATTCCGGTTCACCCAGGCCGGTTCGGAGGTATCCGCCCTGCTCGGAAGGATGCCTTCAGCCGTTGGCTATCAGCCCACGCTCGCCACCGAAATGGGGATCATGCAGGAACGCATCACCTCTACCAAGCATGGTTCGATCACATCCGTCCAGGCCATCTACGTGCCCGCCGATGACCTCACGGACCCGGCACCGGCCACGACCTTCGCCCATCTCGATGCAACCACCGTATTGAGCCGCAAAATCTTCGAGATCGGGATATACCCGGCCGTTGATCCCCTGGACTCCACGTCAAGGATCCTTACATCCGAAGTGGTGGGTGGTGAACATTACAACACAGCGCAGCGCGTAAAGCAATTGCTGCAGCGATACAACGAATTGCAGGACATCATCGCCATTCTTGGAATGGATGAACTCTCGGACGAAGACAAGCTGGTGGTTCACCGGGCCCGGAGGGTTCAGCGTTTCCTGTCCCAGCCCTTCCATGTGGCAGAGCAGTTTACATCCATCCCGGGATGCCTGGTATCGATCGAGGATACCATACGGGGTTTCAACATGATCATGGATGGGGAGGTGGACCAGTACCCGGAATCGGCCTTCAACCTGGTCGGGACCATAGAAGATGCCATCGAGAAGGGGAATAAATTGCTTGAAGAATCGAAATAAGACATGAATCTCCAGATCATAACCCCGGATAAAAAGGTATTTGACGGCGAGGTCAAGCTGGTACAGGTTCCCGGAAGCAAGGGATCCTTCCAGATACTGAAGAATCATGCCCCCATTATTTCAACCCTTGAAAAAGGAGACATCAAGATCATTGACGGACAGGACAAAACCTCCTTCGTGACCATCAGCGGTGGGGTGATCGAGGTGAAGAACAACAAAATCCTCATCCTGGCTGAATCCACTTAACGGCCTGTTTTTTGCAGTGCTTATCATTAAACAAACATTCGGACGATGAAACAACTGTATACCTTTCTTTTCCTGTTCCTTTGCATGCCGCTTCTGTTCTCCCAGGAAAGCAAGGAAAAAGTGAGCTTTACTACGGACGACGGTATTCAGGTCACAGCCGATAAATACCTGATTAACGAAGAGTATCCCTACATCCTTCTCTTTCATCAGGCAGGCTCCAGCCGGGGGGAGTACAACGATATTGCCGAACGTTTTCTCAAACTGAGATACAATTGCCTGGCCGTTGACCTGAGGTCGGGTGATAATGCCAATTATGTGCGTAACGAAACGGCTCAGAATGCAGGCGGGCAGCATGCTTCGATTAAATTCCTGGATGCCGTTCCGGACATCCGGGCCGCCATCGATTATGCATGGGGATTGAATCCCAAGGAAGTCATCCTGCTGGGCAGTTCTTACTCGGCCTCGCTTGCCATGCTGGAAGGAAAGGATAATCCCAGGGTTTCAGCCGTAATAGCTTTCAGTCCCGGGGAATATTTCGGCGATGACCTCCGCATGGAAGAAGTGCTTGATTCCTTCCCGAAACCCCTGTTCATTGCCGTCACCGATCGTGAAGAAACCTACGTCCGGCAGATGATGAGTCATATCCCACAGGAGGCGTACACATTGTTCCGCCCTGAAAAGAACGGGGTGCACGGAGCACGGGCCCTCTGGGAGGACAACCCTTCCAAGGATGAATACTGGCTGGCGTTGCTTCTGTTCATAAACAACCTCAACAAATAAAGCCCCCGGTCAGATATCTTGTCATTCGTTTCAGCTCGATCGGGGACATCGTGCTGACCACCCCGGTTGTAAGGTGCCTCAAACAGCAGGTGGAAGGAGCCGAGATACATTACGTCACCAAGAAAGCTTACCTGCCGCTTCTCAGGGCCAATCCCTACATCGACCGGATACATGTGCTTGAGGAAAGCCTCCGTGCGCTCGTGCGGGAACTCAAGAACGAACCGATCGATTACATCATCGACCTTCACAACAGCCTCCGGAGCCGGTGGATCAAATACAGGCTCGGGATCATGTCGTTCACCTTGCATAAGTTCAACACGGCAAAATTCCTGATGATCCGATTTAAAATCAACCGGCTCCCGGACCGGCATATCGTGGACCGATACATGGATTCGGTCAGGCTTTTTGATGTCCGAATCGACGGGAAAGGCCTTGATTATTTCATTCCGGAAGAAGAAGAGATGCCCGCATCCGGGATTCCGGAATCCTTCCGCAGCGGATACATCGCCCTGGTGACCGGGGCCCAGCATGGCACCAAGCAAATGCCTGCGGACAAGATGGTGGACATCTGTAACCAGGTGGATTTACCCGTCATCCTGATCGGGGGTCAAAAGGAAGAAGCCCTGGGAAAGTACATTGATGAGCGTACCGGGGACCGGGTCTGGAATACGGCCGGCAAACTGTCCCTCAACCAGTCCGCTTCACTGATCCGACAAAGCCGCCTGGTGATCACCCCGGATACGGGTATGATGCATATTGCTGCTGCCTTTCGTAAAAAGATCCTCTCGGTCTGGGGACATACCATTCCCGAGTTCGGGATGTACCCATACCATCCGGACCCGGCATCCCGGATTTTCGAGACCAAGGGCCTTTCCTGCCGACCCTGCACCAAGACCGGCAGGGATACCTGCCCGAAAGGCCATTTCCGATGCATGAACGACATCGACAATGCCGACATTGTGCGCACCGCCCGCCAGCTGTTCTGACCCCAGCCAGTAATCCCGATAAACCGGATACTCCCGGCATTGCTGAAACGGCGCTGCAAAACATCGGCGCAGCACCTGAGGGA